>CAKUKJ010000225.1 GCA_934662525.1 uncultured Coriobacteriales bacterium
ATGTAGGACTCCATGATCGTGGACCAGATCTCGATCTTGGCGGTCGGGGTCATGAAGCCGGCCTTCTCGTCGACGGCGGGGTACAGGTTGTAGCCGCCCTCCTGACGACGGTAGCCCATCTCCCAGCGGCGATAGGTGCCCCAGCGCTCGGGGTGGTACTTGCGGCAGTCGAACCAGCCCTCTTCCTGGAACTTGGCCGCGTACTCCTCGAAGGTGGGGCCGTCGGGGAACTCGGGGGTCTTCCAGGCGTCGCAGGCAGCCTTGAGGACGCGGGCCTCCTGCTCCTCGTAAGACACGGTGCCGCCGCACTGCACGAAGTCCTCGACGTTGAGGTTGAGCCACTCGTCGTAGTCGGGGTCGGTGTTGTTGAAGGGCACGCCCATGGCCTTGTACAGCAGCACGACGAACACGGGGTCGTAGATGCACTCGCCCTCGGGCTGCTTGGCGCGCTGGCCGGCACCGAAGACGCCGCCTGCACCCTGCGAGACGCGGGTCGTGTTGACCTCGAGCCAGTGCAGGCAGGGGAACACCACGTCGGCGCAGCCGTTGTTCGGGCAGCTCCACAGGTTGATGTCGACCCAGAAGTCGAGCTTGGTCAGGGCCTCCCAGGCCTCGGTCAGGTTGGACTCGTTCATGAAGTCGCCCGACATGCAGATGCCGCCGTGGATCTGGTAAGGCGTGTCAATCTCGTTGATGGAGTCCCAGATCGTTGCGGAGTCGGCCCAACGGTTCCAGTAACGCAGCAGCGGGAAGCGCTCGGCGCTGATCTGCTTCTCGTTGCGCTCCCAGGTCGTCTTGGGGTTAGGCCAAGCAGTGGAGGCACGATACGCGCCGCCCTTGCGCTCGGCGATCCAACGGGCCTCCTCGTCGGTGGGCACCTTGTTGTCGTAGCGCTCGGCCAGGGGCGAGTCGTTGTCGATGAGGTACTGCACGAAGTCCTGGACCTCGGGGATCTGGTCCTCGATGGACTTGTCGCGGCCGTCCCACGTGATGGCGTCGTCGCCGTAATCGGTGGACAGCATCGTGGCGCGGCCGGGGCAGCCGTCGACCTCGGCCTTGGAGGAGCCGCGGTTGCCGGCAGGCTCGTCGGAGTTGCCCGTGATGCAGGCGATGATCTGCAGGGCGCGGGTGTTCTGCACGGCGTGGCCGGTCTGGTCGGGAGCGAGCTGGTAGTGGATGCCGCCGTTGCCCATGGCCGGGTCGATACGGGTCGTGTAGGTCTTCACGGCCTGCTCGATGAGGTCGGCCGGGACCTCGGTGACCTGCTCGGCGTACTCAAGCGTGTAGGGCTCGAGGTTCTCGGCGAAGGCGTCCCACACGGTGCGGGCGGTGTGCTTCGTGCCGTCCTTCCACGTGACCTCGATCTCGCCGGGGAACAGCGAAGGCAGCTTGGGCAGACCCTCGGGGTTGCACTCCTCGGAGCCCTCGGGGAAGCGGTCGGGCTCGGTCTCGGGGTCGGCGAAGGTCGAGATGTCGGGAAGCCATGCGTCGGCCACGAGCGGCTTGTAGGGATGCTCGATCCACATGCCGGTCGTGGGGATGCGATGCTCCTCGCCCTCCCACTGGCAGGCCTCGGAGTCCCAGTAGGTGAGGCGCTCGTTGGCCTCGTCCCACACCATGAAGCGCTTGGGGGAGCCGTCCTCCTTGAGGTCGGCCTCGGTGAGCAGGCGGGTCCTCATGTGGATGCCGCCGTTCATCTCCATGAACCAAACGCCGTCGCCGGGCTCGCCCTCCTTCTCCTTGTCCTCGCACCAGAGGAACGGGGCGTTGGTCCAACGGCGCACGAAGGCGTCGTCGTAGGCCTCGTTGTCGAGGATCCACTTGAGCCAGGACAGCGACAGGCACAGGTCGGTGCCGACACGCAGGGGCAGCCAGATGGAGCTCTCCTTGCCCAGCGGCGTCAGGCGCGGGTCGACGAGGATGTGGCAGGCGGCGTGCTGCGAGACGTCGGTGACGGTGCGGTTGTTGGAGTCGTAGTTGGAGTACTCAGGCGCGGTGCCCCACTGGACGTAGACCTTCGGCTCGGCCTCGACTTCCATCCACGGGGAGCCGATCTCGTCGGTCAGGATGCCGCCGAAGTGACGCGGGCCCTTGCAGATCTCGTAGGCAAGGTGGGCGTTGGGGGTACCGAAGACCTGCTTGAGGGTGCCGTAGGGGGCCTGGGTCCACACGCGGGACGTGCCGCCCATGGCGAAGATGGACTCTCCGCCGTACTTGTCAACGATCTCGCCGAACTTCTCGCCGACGAGGTCGAAGGCCTCCTTAAGGGTGATGCGGACCCAGCCGGGATCGTCCTCGCCCTTGGGGTTGGTGCGCTTCATGGGGTAGCGCAGGCGATCGGGGTGGTAGGCGGCCTGCATGGAAGCCTGGCTCTTCGAGCAGCAGTGCCCGCGGCCGTGAGGCGTGGACTCGTCGCCCTCGACCTTGACGACCTTGCCGTCCTCAACGGTGACCCAGACGCCGCACTCGACCTTACCGCAGGCGCGGCAGGTGGAACGAATGCGCTTGACCTCGCCGGCGGTCTCGTCGGCGCCCTCCGCGAGCGCCTTCATGGGCTCGGGGGCTCCCCCGACCATGGCGCAGGCGGCGGCCGTGACGGCTGCGACCTTGACGAAGCTACGGCGGCTCATGGTGAGCTTGGCCATATCGTGCTCCTCTCTCATTCCCTACATGACATATGTGCGAGACGCGACCGCGCCGGGGCCGCCGGGGCTGAGGGCCTGAATTGAACTGCCCCACGCGGTGCGCCTCCTTGCACGCTTCGAGACTCTACGGGCACGCCGCCTCCACCCCCTCATTCCGACGGGTGGTTTTGGGGCCAAATCCGCTCTACACCAAACGGGATGATTGTGTTTCTGTGCAAATTGGTTGTATTGTTCGGGCAGGTAGAACGCTCATCTTCGTTTTGAGGCACTATGTGTGGACTCAAAAATAACCAGTTGGGGGTTTCTGCGGCCGGGAGGGCCGCACGGCGTCTCGCGCGCACGGCACGGGGAGAAGGAGAGGGCATGGCGCTTCGCATACCAAAGGTGAGCCTGCAGGTGGACTCTGCAGGCGAAGGGACGCTCGGCGTGGCACGTGGGGAGGCGCTCGGCGTGGCGCTCATGCTGCTGCTCGCGCTCGACATGATGCTCGGCGGCAACCAGGGCACGGGAGCCATGCCCGGCCTCATGCGCTACGCGTTCTGCATGGCAAGCGCGCTTGCATTGCTCGCAGGCGCCTTGGCCGACAAGCGCATCCACGCGGTCTTCCGCACCTACAGGCCCGTCGTCGTCGCCATGGTGCTCCTTGTGCCGGGCGCCATCCTCGGCATCGCAGGCGGCTACATGAGCCCGACGGCCGTGACGACCATGCAGGCTCTCGGCGGCACGTTCAACGGCCTGAGCATGGCAGTGCTCGTGTTCCTGTGGGGCATCAGCTTCGCGCGCATGGAGCAGCGCGACATCGCCCTCAACGCGGCGCTCGGCGTGGCCGGCGGCGTGGCGGCCTACGTCGCCCTGCACGCCCTGCTGCCCGAAACCCCCTGGCTGCACATCGTCATCTCCGTGCTGCAGCTCGCCCACCTTGGACTGCTGCGCTCCCGCGTGACCGACCGCCTTCCCGAGGTCGAGATGCGCGACAACGCCTACTTCGCCGAGCTCAACGTCAAGCGGGGGTCGTTTGCCGTCCGCACGCTGCCGGCCACGTTCTGCATGGGCCTCGTCATGGGCAACATCGTGATGCACGCGGGCGTCATCCTCAAGCTCGACTCGGCTTTTGAGTCGCTTACCTGCATCGCACTCGCCCTGATAGGCTGCGGGGTCGTGCTTGCGGCATGCGCCGTGGCGCGTCAACGCGACCAGTCGTTTGGCAAGGCGTTTCGCAACACGGTGCCCCTCATCGCCGTCCTCATGCCGCCGCTGGCCCTCTCGCCTGCCGAGGGGCTCACGCTCGACAACATCCTGCTCGTCATCAACCTCGTGATCGTGGCGTCGATGGCCTGGGCCTACCTGAGCTCGATGGCCCAGGGGTTCCGCCTGTCGCCCGTGTTCCTTTTTGGCCTGGGACAGGGAGGCGTCACGCTGGGCTACGTGCTTGCGGCGCCCGTCAACGCGCTGGCCACGGCCACCGTGGCGCAGGACATGCCGGCCAACGTGCTCGCCCTCGTGGTGAGCCTCATCGCGCTGGCCGTCGCAAGCTCGCTGTTCCCGCGCCGCGAGGACATCCTGGCCATCATCGTGCACTCCTACAAGCCCACCGAGCTGTGGGGCACAGGCGATGAGGACGAGGGCCTGCACGCCGCCGGCGCAGACGGCGCGGTTGCCAGCGCCTGGGGCGCCGACGCGGCGGCCGACCAAGCCATGCCGAAAAGCCATGGCGGCACCCCCTACGAGAGGCAGGGGGCGATTGCGATGCCGGGCATGGCGGCCGCAGGCGCCGTGGAGTCCGACGAGGTGCGCAAGGGGCGCTTTGTGCGCCGCTGCGAGTACATCGCCGATGCCTACCTCCTGTCGCGCCGCGAGACCGACGTGCTGTTCCTGCTGGCAAAGGGTCGCAACGTCAACTACATCACCCAGCAGCTCTGCATCTCCGAGGGCACGGCCAAGACGCACGTCAACCATATATACAAGAAGTGCGGCGTGCACTCGCGCCAGGAGCTTATCGGCCTCATCGACTCGTTCGACGCATAGGCCGCGCGCAGCACGACGCATGCAAAAACGGGAAGGCCTCCCGGCCCCGCTTGTACCTTGCGGGGCCGGGAGGCCTTCCCTGTATAAGACGGTTTTGCCGCATGGACAGGGCGCACCCCTACCCATGCCCTCCTTGAGACGGCCCTGTTTACGGACGCACGCCCAGGACGGCGGCGCAGAACTGCTGA
>CAKUKJ010000226.1 GCA_934662525.1 uncultured Coriobacteriales bacterium
GGCTCGTCCTCTTCGTCACCCGTCGAGGCAGTGGCGTTGCCGCCTTGCGAGGCAAAGAACGCGTCGATGAGCGCCGTGCCGGAAAGGCCGTCGGGGTTGTCGAAGCCCACGACGTCGTCATCGTCGTCCCAGTCCTCGTCGTCATCGTCGTCGAAGTCCTCGTCGCCCTCGGAGGGCAGGTCCTGCCAGAGCACCGGCTGCGAGGAAGCGGGCTTGGCGGCAGCGGAAGGCTTGGCGGCCGAGCCCTCGGCGGCATGGTCCACCGTGGGGCCGATGTTGATCTGCTCGGGAGGCACGCCTGTGAAATCGGCCAGGTAGCGGCGCTCGAGCACCTCCATCTCCTCGGCCTCGCGCTCGTCCTCATGGTCGTAGCCCATGAGGTGCAGGCAGCCGTGCGACAGCAGCAGGCGCATCTCATCGGCCGGGTCGTTGCCAAACTCGGGGGCCTGCTTCTCCACCACGGAGGGGCAAATGATGAGGTCGCCCACCATGAACGGCTCGCCGTCTTCCACCTCGTCGGGGTCGTCGATGTTGAACGACAGCACGTCGGTGGGCTTGTCGATACCGCGATACTCGAGGTTCAGGCGGTGAATCTCGTTTTCGTCGACGAAGCTCACCGACACCTCGCACGGCTCGGGGCAGCCCTCGCCTTCGAGCACGCACGTCACAAGGCGCTCGATCTCGTCTGCGGCGAGGATGCCCTGGCCGACCTCGTCGTTTATCTCAATGCGCATGTCCATGACTACTCCGTGGCGCCCTGGTAGCCGTTGGGGTTCATAGACTGCCACCTCCACGAATCGGCACACATGTCGTCGATGTCGTACTGAGCCTCCCAACCCATGAGCTCCTTGGCCTTCGTGGCGTCGCAGTACGTCTCGGCGATGTCGCCGTCGCGGCGGGGGCAGATCTCGTAAGGCAGCGTCTTGCCGCAGGCGCGCTCAAAGGCATGGATGACGTCGAGCACGCTGTAGCCATGGCCTGTGCCCAGGTTGAACACATGCACGCCGCGCTTGCCGCGCATGTAGTTGAGGGCGCTCACATGGCCGCGCGCCAGGTCCACGACGTGGATGTAGTCGCGCACGCCGGTGCCGTCGGGCGTGGGATAGTCGTTGCCGAACACGTTGATATGGTCGAGCTGGCCCACGGCAACCTTGGCGACGTAGGGCACAAGGTTGTTGGGGATGCCTTTGGGATCCTCGCCGATGAGGCCGCTCTCGTGGGCGCCGATCGGGTTGAAATAACGAAGCAGCATGACGTTCCAGCGCTCGTCGGCCGTGTAGAGGTCGCGCAGCATCTGCTCGTTCATCGTCTTGGTGCGACCGTAAGGGTTCGTTGCCGGCTTGAGCTCGGACTTCTCGCTCACAGGCACATGGTCGGGCTGGCCGTAGACGGTGGCGGAAGAGGAGAACACGATGTCGTACACGCCGTGGTCGCGCATGGCACGGGCAAGCTCAAGCGTGGAGCCCAGGTTGTTCTGGTAATACTCGATGGGCTTGTGAACGGACTCGCCCACAGCCTTGAAGGCGGCAAAGTGGATGGCACCGCTGATGGGCTGCTCGTCAAAGATGCGGTCGAGCAGCGCGCCGTCCTTCACGTCGCCCTGATAGAAGGCGCGTATCTTCTTGCCCGTGATGCGCTCGACGCGCTTGAGGGCGACCTCGCTGGCGTTGGACAGGTCATCGATCACCACGACGTCGTAGCCAGCGTTGAGCAGCTCGACGCAGGTGTGGCTGCCGATGAAACCGGCACCGCCGGTAACGAGGATGCAGGGCTTGTCAGAATCGCTCATGTTCGGTTCCCCTTCTCTTGCTTCGTGCTTGCCTGGTGACTCATGGGGCCGCGACGGGCCCTCCTTGTACGTATGCGCTTGGCGGCAAGGCCACGCGGACCGTGCACACATGTGCGCCCGAGCACGACCAGCCGGCCCGGACGTTCGTCAGCCTTGGTCTTGACGGGATTTGCATGTTCCACGAGGGCCGCCACCTCGTCCATGGTACGCCGCAGATGCCTCTTTTTGAGCCTGCATTCCCAGACCACAACAACTGTCCAGCCAGCCTGCACCAATTCGCGCGAATCGCGTTCATCTCGGGCCTGGTTGCGGGCGAACTTCGCCTGCCAGAACTCGATGTTAGACGAAGGGCTGCTCGGGTGGCAGTACGGGCAGCGGTGCCAGAAGCACCCGTGCACGAAAATCGCCACGCGTTTGCCCGGATACGCCACGTCGGGCCGGCCGGTCGCCTTCTTCCACTGCAGGCGATACCCAGAAAGCCCGCGCTCGCGCAGATACGTGCGGACGACGAGCTCGGGCTTGGTGTCGCGGCTGCGGTTGCCCTGCATGGAGTGGCGCACGGCAAGCGAGGTCGCGGCGGGCGTTGCTGGTGCTGGCACGGCAGGTTATTGGCCGTCGCTGGGCGTTACGAGCTTGTCGGCAGACGCCACGCTTGCCTGCTCGGGGTCGAGGCCGCCGAGAAGCGCCTGCACGAGCTCGTCGGAATCTTGCAGCTTCCAGGTAGAGCCGTCTTTGACATAGACGAGGTCCACCGTCTGCGACACGAGAGGCACATCGGGATTTGCCAGGCATTGCTCAAGAATCTGGGCGAGGTGGGCCGTCAGCGCTTCATCGTCCATCGCAGCGAGGACATCGCGGGTGGCGGAAGAGGCAAGCTCATTGGTCACCTGAGCCGTATAGTCTTGAAATACCTGGTTGAGGTCCTTATTCGAAATGCTCACCGACACATGCGCCGTGTTGTTCTCGATGGATATGGCGCTCACGTCATAGGTAAGGCTTGCAAACATCGGGCCATACACGTCGAGCGGGTCGACGCCCGCCGAGACGAGCTCGTCGGTGTAGTCGGAGGCAAACAGCGACGCCGCAGAGTCAGACGTGAGGTCGGTGAGCTGGGCCATGTCGGCCTTCACCCCGTCGTTGAGCGCCTGGGCCGCGTCGGAGAAACTTTGGGAGCATCCCGATGCCAAAAGGGTGCATGCAAGAGCGCAGCAGGCAAAAATCGCAGGCATCGCACGGCGCTTCTTTTCAATCAATCCAATCATGGGCGCTCCTTTCTTCAGGGCGCTATAACGGCAGTGCGGCTCCATTATGCGCGAGAGTCGGGTTCGTCGCAGGGGGCGATGCCCTTTTCCAACGCGCCCACCACATCAAGCGGCTCCTCCAGGCCGGCATGCAAGACATACGCGCCGTCCCCGCAACGCTCGACATGGCTGCCAAACGACCCCGTCGGGCCCTCCCATAGGCCATGGGCGAAGCCGCACGCGTCGCAAGTCAGCCAAAAAGCTACGCGCCAACCAAAGCCGTGCTCCAAGCTGCGGCGGGCTTCGGCGTTGGCGGGGTCGTCTTGCAAACCCGGATAGCGCACGCAGGACACGCGCGGGTGATGGGCGAGATATTGGGCGGCGACCTGGGCACGGTCGCAACGTGCCTGGGAAATCAAGGAGAGCTGGGGAAGCAGAGACGTCAAAAGCCGTTCGATGCCGTCTGTGGCAAACGATTCCTCGGAACCGATGAGACCGTCGCAGGGACAGGGTCGACTCCCCTGCCCCCCTATGCGCAGGGCCCCCATGAAACGGTCGAGCCCCCCGCTCGATCGGGCACCTACGAACGCGACGCCCTCAAGCTCGCGGCCAAACAGCTCGCCCAAGTCTTCGACCACGGCGTCGGCGCCCATCTGACAAGGGCGCGCGAGATAAGGGCCCGCGCCCTCGTTGACCACGACGCGTAGAGGTGCGTCGGCGGGACGCGGCGCCCTCAGCCATTGCCTCAGCTCGTCGGCGGCAATCGCCCCTCCAGCCTGGAGATGCAGGGTGCGGCGCACCTCCAGCACGCCTTGCGCCCCCTGCTCGGGCGAATCGCAAAAAAGCGCTCTGCGTGCGCGGTCTCCCGCAAGCAGGGCGCCTACTTTGGCATGCTCAAGTTGCACAAGAACCTCGACCGCCGAGCGAACCTGGCCGGCTATAGTCGAGAAATTGCGGTCGGGATGCAGCACAGCCAAGGGTTGCGCCTAGTCCAAGTCGTCGATTGCGGCCTGAACCTGGGTGCCGTAGGGGTTCACAGCGGCCTGAAGCTGCGTGGCGGCAGCAGGGACAGGGGCAGCGGCCTCGGAGCCCGAGGGGCTGGAAGTGATGAGCGGGAAGTTTGCCGAGGCGGCGTCGGAGAACTTCTGGATGAGGGCAAGGTACTCGGTGCGGAAGTTCTCGCGGGAAACCTTCAGGCGCTCGACCTCGTCAAGCTCGGCCTGCTTCTCGTCGAGGGCCTGGCGAATGACCTTGCGGGCCTGGCTGTCGGCATCGACGCGAATGCGCTCGGCATTGGCCTTGGCCTCGGCGACGATGCGGTCGGCCGTCTGCTGGGCAACGATGAGGGCGGCGGACAGCTGCTCCTCGGTGGCAGAATAGATGCTGGGCTTGCCGTTGTTGGCAGGAGCAGCCTGGGCAGCGGCGGGGGCGGCGGCACGGGCGTCGGCAACAGCCTTGTCGGCCTCGGCGCGAACCCTCTCCATCTCGCCCTGCAGGTCGCTGTTCTTGGCCTCGGCGGCGGTCAGGCGGTTCTTGAGGTCGGCAATCTTGCGCAGCATCGCGTCGATGTCGCGGCTGATTTGCTCCAGGAACTCGTCCACCTCGCTCGGCTCATAGCCGCGGCGCTTGGCCTCGGAGAACGTCTTCTGCTGAATCTCGGCGGGAGTGATAGGCATGTCCAGACCTTTCCTTCGTGCTCTGCGGCCCCGGCAAAAGCCGAAGGCGATAAACGGATGGTTAAAGTATAGCGAGAATCAAACGCTCGACGAGCTGAAGAACGATAATCGCGACGACCGGCGAAAAATCAATCATGCCCAGGGGC
>CAKUKJ010000227.1 GCA_934662525.1 uncultured Coriobacteriales bacterium
GGCGCGCAGGATGATGAGCGCGGGAATCATCGTGATGAAGATGCCGATGAAGAGCTTGGCGACCTCGGCGATGGGGCCATAGCCGAACTCGTTGTGCTCGCGGCAATGCTTGGGCGTGGTCTTGAGCGACAGCACGCAGGCGAGCAGGATGAGGCCCACCTGCACGAAGAAGTTGAGGCCCAGGTAGACGTCGTCGATGAGGTGGACGCGCACAGCCTGGCTGATGTCGGACAGGGCGCCGTTCAGGATGACTGCGATGAGGATGATGACGATGTACAGGAAGTTGATGCCGCCCTCGATGTGCAGCTTCTCGGGCTTCTCGCCAGGTGCGAGCAAGTCGGCGGAGGAGCGGCCCTCGGCCGTCTCCTTTTTCACATAGTGACGGTCGATGAGGGCGAAGACGACGCACAAGACGACGGTGTTCAACAGCAGCAGCGGCCAGATGTGCTGCATGGTCCAGAAGAAGGGCACGCCGCGCAGATATCCCAGGAACAGGGGCGGGTCGCCCAGGGGCGTGAGGCAGCCGCCGATGTTGGCCACGAGGAAGATGAAGAAGATGACGATGTGCGCCTTGTACTTGCGCCACGCGTTGGCGCGCAGGAGCGGGCGGATAAGCAGCATGGCCGAGCCCGTGGTGCCGATCCAGCTGGAGAGCAGGGTGCCCACCACGAGCATGATGACGTTGTTGCGCGTGGTGCCTGCGATGAGGCCCTTTACCGCGATGCCGCCCGTCACTATGAACAGGCCCAGCAACAGCACGATGAACGGAATATAGTCGAGCACCACCGATTCGGCCAGCTCATAGGCCAACTCATGGCCGCCATGGATGATGGCGAAGGGGATGCAGAAAAGCAGCGCCCAACCTACGGCGACGAGCAGCTGATGCTTCTCATACCATGCGGGAATCACCAGCGGCATGATGGCGATGGAGAGCAGCATGCCCACGAAGGGGATGACGCTCCATAGCGACAGGGTCAAGGCGTCCATGTACGGCGGACCTCCAAACGAACGGGGCGACTGGGCGAGCCCCGCACCTGTCGGCGCTGCAGGCGGCCAAGCTTACAGAAAACCTCATTGTGCCACAAATAGGGGATTGAACGGCGAACGGGCAGATGTTACACGCGAACGGCGCGAAGGCGACGGCATGCGGCAGCGCGCGGTCGCGAGCGGCGGGGTAGGCAGGGGGCGGCTCCCTGCCCACCCTGTATGTCTCGCTTTCGCTGGTCGGCGGCCGATCACACCTCCACGTGCAGCGTCGACCCGTTGCGGCCGCGCTCCACCACTATCTTGCGGTCGATGGTGCTCATGAGCTCCTCCACGTGCGAGATGATGCCCACGAGCTTGCCCGCCGCCCCTGGCCGCGCCATCGCGCGCATCACCAGGCGCAGCTTCTCCTGGTCGAGTGAGCCGAAGCCCTCGTCGACGAACATCGTGTCGAGCTGGATGCCGCCGGCCTGCCGCTGCACCACCTCGGACAGGCCCAGGGCCAGCGCGAGCGACGCCATGAACTTCTCGCCGCCGGAGAGCGACTTGGCCGAGCGCGCCTTGCCCGTGTAGTTGTCGAGCACGTCGACGTTGAGGCCCACCTTGGCCGCCCCGCCCTCGGAGCGCTCGCAGCGCACGAGCTCGTATTGGCCCTGCGTCATCTCGGAGAGGCGCGTGTTGGCGGCCGCGAGCACTACCTCGAAGTAGCGCATCTGCACGAACGTCTCGAAGGTGAGGCGCTCCTTGCCGGCCATGGCGCCTCCCGCCACGCTGGCCAGCCTGTCGATGCGCGCGTATGCCATCTGGAGCCTGGCGTCTTTGGCGGCCAGGGCGTCCATGCGGGTTGCGATGTCGGCAAGCGTCGCCAGAGCCTGCCCGCACGAGCGCTCGTGCGTCTTGGCCTTGTCGAGCTCGTCTGCCGCCTGTACAAGCTTCTGCTGCGCCTGGCCGGCGTCGAGATCGCCCAGTTGGGCAAGTTGACCGTGCAGGGTGTCGAGCTCGGCGGCCGCCTGTGCCTGCTCGGTGCGTGCGCCCTGCAGCGCGCGGCTGGCCTCGGCGAGCGCCGAGGTCGCCTGCAGCGCGCGGCTCTCAAGCGAGGAGAGCTCTGCGCGCGCCGCGTCCTCGCCGGCAAACTCCAGACGGTCGGCCAGAAGGCGGGCCCGCTCCTTGGCGACCTTCTCTGCCTGCAAGGCCTGGTCAAGGGCCTGCCGAGACTTCTCCTCGTTTGCCTGAGCCTCTTGGAGCGCATGCTGCGCCTGCTTGAGCGCATCCTGTGCCTGGTCGAGCGCCCGCGCGTCGGCTTCGGCCGCGTGGCATGCGCGCGTCGCCTCGTCGAGCGCCTCTTGCGCCGCGCGCAGGAGCGCGTCGGCCTCGGAGGCGTCGTGCCCCGTCGCCGCAATCGCATCGAGGGCCGCCTGGCGCTTCGCCGTGTCGCCGGCAAGCTCCTCTTTGATCTGCACGACGAGCCCGTGGGCCTCCTGGCGCTTGCGGCTTCGACGGGCTGCCTGGTCGCGCAGCCGCTGCTGCTCGGCGCGTGCGTGCTCCAGGGCCTCGTTGTCAGTCTCGAGGCGCGCCAGCGTCTCGCCGAGGAGGGACAGCCTCTCCTGTATCTGGGACGCCTGTGCGGCAAGGGCCTCCCGGTCGCCACTGGCCTGGACGAACGCGGCCAAGGCCGCCTGTGCGTCGTCTGCCAGCTCATGGGTCGCCTGCGCCTGCGCAAGCAGGTCGGTCGCGCGCGTTCGAGCCCGCTCCTCGCAGGCCTGCGCGGCTTGAACGTCTTCCTTCGTGGGGGTTTGCACGTCGGCGGCGGCGGGATGAGGGTGCTCGGTCGAGCCGCACACGGGGCAGGGCATGCCCGGCGCGAGGCCCGCCGCAAGCACGCCGGCCAGGCCGTCCTCGTATGCGCGCCTCGTCACCTCCAGCGCATGGAGGCGAGCGGCATGCTCGTCGGCCGCATCCCGGTAGGCTTGGGCCGCCTCGGAGTGCGCCGCCTGCTTGCTCTCAAGGTCGGCCTCCAGCTTGTCTAGTTGCCGGGCGAGTTGCCCCGCCTGGTCGAGGCCCGTTTTGTCTGCCTGAATGTCGAGCCGGGCCTGCGAGAGCAGCTCGGGCGTCTTTGCGAGGCGCTCTTCGCAGGCCGCCTCTTCCAAACGGCGCTGCTCGTCTGTGGCATCTTCCTGGTCAAGCGATGCCAGGTAGGCGTCGGATTTCTGCAGGCGCTTCTCGGCGCGCTCGACGCGTGCGGCGCATGCGCTCGCCGTGTCGGCCGCGTCTTTCAGGGCGTGCGTCGCCGTGAGGTCGTGCTGCGCGTTCGTTGCCGCGCCTTCAGCCTTGGCGAGGGCCTCCCGGGCGCCGCCGAGGGCCTCGGCCCTTGCGTTGAGCGCGTCCAGCGCGGCGCTGGCTTGTGCGGTGGACGTCTGGCAGGCATCGTGGGCCGCCTGCGCGGCGGCATGCTCGCGCTCGGCCTGCTCCGCCTGGGCCTGGGCCTGGGTGTGCTTCGCATACTCGGGGAGCTGCTCGCGCAGGGCGCCTGCCCGCTGCTGCAGCGCCGGCACTTCCTCGCAGGCCTTTTGGCAGGAGGCCTCGGCCGCCTCGAGTGCGGGCATCTGTGCTTCGGCCTCGCGCATCTTGTCTTGCGCCTGCCGGGCTTTCGTTCGTATGTCGGCGGCCTGGCGGGCGCGGTCGAGCACCTGCGAGGCCGCGTCGCGCTTTGCCTGGGCCCCTTCGAGCTCCTCAAGTGCCGCCGCGTGCCTGTCCTTCAGCAGCTCCTGCTCGCAGGCGAGGGCCTCCGCGACGTTTCCGGCCTGCAGCGCCTTGCGCTGGGCCCAGTCGGCCAGGCGTGCGCGCGGCTCGTCGCCCTCCTCCATGCATTCCAGGGCCTGCGTGGCGAGAATCTCCGCCTCATGCGCCCCTTGCGAGCACCGCTCGGCAAGCTCCTTGCGCTGTCTGACAAGCTCGTCTTGAAAGCGCTGGTACATGTCGGTGCCGAATATCTTGCGGAAGATGAGCGTGCGCTCATTGGTGCCCTCGGTGAGGAGCTTCTCGAAATCGCCCTGCGCGAGCATCACGATCTGCCTGAACTGGTTGGCGTCGATGCCGAGAAGCTCGGTGACCTTCTCGCTCACGCGCTTGCCGCTCACCACGCTTCCGTCGGGCATCTCCATGGTGGATTCGGGCGAGCACACGGTCGTGCCCTCGCCGCGCTTTTTGGCACGGGGGTAGCCGCCCGGGTCGCGCTTGATGCGGTAGCGCTTGCCGCGCAGCTCAAACGCGAGGTCCACATAGGTCTGTGTCTCGGGGCCGGCATAGTCGCTGCGCAGGTCCCCCGGTTTGCGCGCCTCTCCCGAGCATTGGCCGAACAGGGCGAACGTGATGGCGTCGAAGATGGTGGTCTTGCCTGCCCCCGTCTCGCCGGCCAGCAGGTAGATGCCTTCCGTGCCCAGCAGCGTGAAGTCCACCTCGGCTACGCCTGCGAACGGGCCGAATGCGCTCATCTTGAGATATACGGGCCGCATCTACATCACCTGGGCTTTCTCGAGGGCGTTAAGGGCTGTCTGCCTGTCCTCGCCGTCGAGCGGTGCGCCCATCTGCGTCTCCCAGAACGCATCAAAAAGCTCCATGGGGCTGAGCGCGGCCTGGATGTCGTCGAGCTCGAGCTGCTCGAGCCTTGCCTCGTGGCGCGTCTGCGCGTTGTCAAAGGCGAGCGACATGAGGTTGGGGAAGGCCGCTCGCAGCCGGGCGAACGCGTCGGCGGGGGGCATCTCGTCGGTCAGCACGGCATAGACGTAGTCGTCCACCGGGGCGCTTGCCAGGTGCTCGGGCTGGAGAATCTCGTCAAGCGGGCCGCGCACGCGGCGCAAATC
>CAKUKJ010000228.1 GCA_934662525.1 uncultured Coriobacteriales bacterium
CTTCGGCTATGACAAGTCGGCCTCCATCACGGTGGACGAGGACATGTCCTACGAGGCCTATCTCATGGGCACGGGCGCCTACGAGGGCACGGGCGAGAAGACCCCCGAGTGGGCCGCCTCCATCACGGGCGTGCCGGCCGATACCATCCGCGAGCTGGCCGACCTGTACCTGGACGGGCCCACGGCCACCATCCAGGGCTGGGGCCCGCAGCGCCACAGCAACGGCGGCAACGTCTCGCGCGCCATCGCCATGATCGCGGCAATCACGGGCAACGTCGGCATCTCCGGCGGCGGCACGGGCGCGCGCGAGGCCACGGGCGGCGTGCCGTTCCATGTGGCCACCTCCATCCCCACCCTGGGGGAGCAGAACACGGTGGAGAACTGCATCTCCTTCTTCGACTGGTACCAGGCCATCGAGGACTACAAGTCCATGGACGACACCACCTGGGGCGTGCGCCACTATGTGGACGGCGCGCTCAAGTTCGCCGAGGAGCCCGGTACCCTGCAGCTCAAGGCCCCCATCAAGTTTGTGTGGAACTACGGCTCCAACGTCATGATGGGCCAGCATGCCGACATCAACGACATGCTGCGCATCTACAACCTGCCCGACGAGCAGGATTCGGGCCTGCGCATGGTCGTGACGGTGGATCCCTACCTCACGCCCACCGCGCTTGCCTCCGACATCATCCTGCCCGGCACCACGCCCTTCGAGGAGGACGACATCACGAGCGGCGGCACGGCGTGGACCGGTTTCGTGCTGTGCGAGACGGCTGCCGTCGAGCCGCTCTTCGAGTCCAAGCCCGTTTACGAGATCTGCACGCTGCTCTCCGAGGCCCTTGGCGTGAAGGACGAGTTCACCGAGGGCAAGACCCAGCTCGACTGGCTCGAGTGGTGCTATGACCAGGGCGTCGCCGCCGGCGACGACCTGCCCGCCACGTTCGAGGAGTTCAAGCGCGGCGGCCTCTACAAGCAGACTGACGAGCACACCCCCGCCATTGCGGCGCCCGAGACCCTGGCGACGCCCTCGGGCAAGTACGAGGTGTTCTCCAAGCAGGCTTACAACATCTCCAAGCAGTGGGACCTCACGGGCGGCGGCTACATCCCCGACGACGGCCGCGACCAGATCACGGCGCTGCCCATCCACTACGACAACGTCGAGGGCTACACCGACCCGCTGCGAGCCGAGTACCCCTTCCAGCTCATCGGCCACCACACGAAGACCCGCACGCACTCCTCCTACGGCAACGTGGCGTGGATGCAGTCGGTTGCCCCGCAGCAGTGCTGGATCAACGAGAAGGACGCGGCCGACCTGGGGATCGCCCAGGACGACGAGGTCATCGTGTCCACGCAGCGCGGCCGCACGAAGCTCACCGCCAAGGTCACGGCCCGCATCATGCCCGGCGTCGTCTCCATCCCGCAAGGCGCCTGGTACGACCCTGAGACGCGCGACCCCGAGGCAATCGGCAACCGCGACACCCTCGATTTGGGCGGCTGCATCTCCGTGCTCACGAGCGCCCGCCCCACGCCCATCTCCAAGGGCAACGGCGTGCACTCCAACCTCTGCAAGA
This sequence comes from uncultured Coriobacteriales bacterium, assembly GCA_934662525.1. Classification (GTDB taxonomy): domain Bacteria; phylum Actinomycetota; class Coriobacteriia; order Coriobacteriales; family UMGS124; genus UMGS124. Next base: position 1,569 of record CAKUKJ010000228.1, read on the forward strand.
TCGAGAAGGCCTAAGGGAGGACGACCATGGCTCAGTACGGCTTCTATGTGAACACCGACATCTGCACGGGCTGCAAGGCCTGCATGACGGCGTGCTTCGACCGCAACGACCTCGAGGTGCCCGAGAAGTTCCGCAAGGTCTACGAGTTCGGCGGCGGCTCTTGGGAGCAGGACGGCGACGGCGCCTTCTCCTCCACGGCCTTCACCTATTACGTCTCCATGACGTGCGGCCAGTGCGACGACCCGGCATGCGTGAAGAACTGCCCCACCGGCGCCATGCAGAAGGACGCCGACACCGGCATCGTCGACAACGACAAGGACATCTGCATCGGCTGCATGACCTGCGAGAAGTCCTGCCCTTACGGCCACCCTGTGCAGTTTGCCAGCGACGGCCTGGCGCATAAGTGCACCATGTGCTGCGACGAGACGGAGAACGGCACGCCCGACCCGGCGTGCGCGAAGGCCTGTCCCGTGCGCGCCATCGAGTTCGGCCTGATCGACGATCTGCGCGCGGCGCATGGCGACGTGTGCCTGCTCGGCGAGCTCACCGACACGACCGGCCCCAACGTCGTGTTCAACCCGCATCGCGACGCGGACAAGGGCGGCACGCTGCGCAACCCGCTCGAGGTGAGCCACACGGCGTAAGGCCTGGGGCTCGGCATTCTCGCGACGCGCCAGCTGCTTCTGGCTCGCCGCGCCTCTCCGCCTATCCTTGCGCGCGGGTTCGCCTTTTGCGGCCCGCGCGCTATTCTTATTGCTGCAAATCCCCGCGAGACGCGCCTTGCCCCTTCCATGGGAAGACATGAGGGGCGGCGTCTGTGATACGGTTCAGACAGGAGCCCCGCCATGTCCATCGTTGTGCCCGACATCGTTGTGCCCGACGCCGTGAGCACGGCTGAAACCTACGAGGCCTACCAGGCACTTTGCGCGTTCTGCTCATGGGCGCTCTATGCCGACCCCACGGAGCAGACCATGCGCGGCATGGTGAAGGGCCGTGCGATGTTCCGCGAGGCGCCCTTCACCCAGGTGGCCGACGCCCCCGCGCGCCGGCTTGCGGGCATCTTCGAGGAGGCGGCCGGCGGCCCCGAGGCATTCGAGGCCCTCATGGGCCAGGTCCGCCGCGACCGCACGTATCTCTTCCTTATGGCGGGCGCCTCCAAGGTCAGCCCCTACGAGAGCGTCTGGCGCACCGACGACGCCACGCTCTTCGGCCCCCAGACGCTTGAGGTGCGCCGGGTCTACGAGCGGGGTGGGTTGGTGTTCAGCCGCCATGCCAACGAGCCCGACGACCACATCGGCCTGGAGTTCTCTTTCGCCGCCCATCAGCTGCGCGCTGCTGCCGCGGGCGACGAGGCGGCGCTTGCCCTCCTGCGCGATTTCTTGGCCGACCACCTGCTCGTCTTCGGCCCGGCGTGCTTGACCCGTATCGCCGAGCGCGCAAAGTCCGACTACTTCCGCAGCGTCTGCGGCATCGCATTGGGCACGCTTGAGAGCCTGGCGGTGGAGCTGGGCGCGACCGCCTCGGCCACCTTGCCCGCGACCGGCGGGCAGGCGCGCGCGTAGCGTCTTGTGGAGAAAGGCGACAGATGATGTCCGATTGCCCATGCAACCAGGTGCGCAAGCCGGCGCGTGTGGGTCTGCGCACAAAGATCATCGGCCTGCTGTCGGGCGTCATCCTCGTGTTCTCCGTCGCCTTCATCGCTTATACCTATTTCCAGCAGCGCGACCGCGCCGAGTCGGAGATGCTCGAGCAGTCGCGCATGCTCGTGACCGAGATGGACGCCGTGTGGGACTTCGTCTCCGTCAACCAGTACACCATCAACCACACCTCCGAGGGCGACTACGACTTCAAGAGCCTGCACTGCGCCATCGCGGGCAAGGCCGTGGCGGTGCTGTTCACGCGCTCATCGGATTACGCCATTCGATTCACCAACCTCAACCCGCGCAACATCTACAACGCGCCCGACGCCTACGAGACCGAGGCGCTCGAGGGCTTCTATGCCGACCCGGGGGCGGGCAACGAGGTGTACGGCTACGCCACCGATGAGGACGGGGCGTCGGTGTTTCGCTATGTGCGGACCATGGTGTACAAGCAGGACTGCATGGAGTGCCATGGCACGCCGGCGGGCGAGATTGACGTCACGGGCTATCCCAAGGAAGGGGCGCACGTGGGCGACATCGCCGGCGCCGTGAGCGTCGTCATGCCCACTGAAGTCTACTTCTCGAACATGCGAAGTGCGGTGCTGTCGAATGCGGCGCTGTTCGTGCTGCTTATGGCCGGCGTCGCCTTCGTCATCTACCACGTGCTGAGCCGTTTGGTCACAGTGCCCTTAACCGAGCTCAACGCATCGCTCGCGGGTTTGGGCGAGCAGGCGGGCGACCGTGTGGAAGCGTCCCTGCCTCAGGCGGTGCCGCCCGGCGGGCCCGTTCAGGCGTCCCGGCCCGTCGCCGTCTCTCCTCGTCGTCCCTCTGCCCGCTATGCCTCGCGCGAGGTCGACGCCCTCTTCGTCCAGTTCGACGAGATGGCCCGTCGCCTCTCCGAGCTCTACGGCAGCCTGGAGTCGCAGGTCGTCGAGCGCACCGAGCAGCTCCGTGCGACCAATGCCGAGCTCGAGCGCCAGCGCCGCCATGTGGAGGAGGCCAACGCGCGCCTGCAGCGGGAAAACCAATACAAGTCTGATTTCCTTGCCATCGTGAGCCATGAGCTGCGCACCCCGCTCACCTCCATCCTCGCCTTCACCGAGCTGCTCTCACAGAGCCTCGACCCCTCGCAGACCGACGCGCTGCGCCAGGTGGAGGAGGTCGAGAAGAACGGCGCGGTGCTGCTGGAGATGGTGAACAACGTGCTGGAGACGGCGCGCATCCAGGCGGGATCTGAGCGGCTCAACCTCGAGCTCATCGACCTCACCGACATCGTGGGCATGGTGGAGAGCTCCAACGAGTCCGTCGCGCTCAAACGCGGGGTGAGGCTTTCATCGCATGTGGGAACCGACGTGCCGCTTATCGTGAGCGACTGGGAGAAGGTCCGCCGCATCCTCATGAACCTCGTGAGCAACGCCATCAAGTTCACGCCCGAGGGAGGTTCCGTCGAGATGCGCGTGGCGTATGAGGCAGGGCTCCGCCAAGTTCGCATCGACGTGGAAGACACCGGCATCGGCATCCCGGCCGACAAGCAGCAGATCATCTTCGAGGCGTTCCTGCAGGCGGACGGCTCGACCAGCCGCAAGTACGGGGGCACCGGGCTGGGGC
>CAKUKJ010000229.1 GCA_934662525.1 uncultured Coriobacteriales bacterium
AGGGAGGGCCGCTTCTTGGCAGAACGCAATCATCTCGGGTTTCTGCGCGCATTTTGGCAAAATTGGGCGAGATGATTGCGCTCTAATTCTGATTGCCGTGGCGTAGCGCGTCTACGAGGCCCGCAAAGTCCTCCGGCGGCTCAACCTCAAGATGAATTTCCTTGCCGGTGATGGGCTGAACAAGGTCGAGCTTCCATGAGTGCAGGGCGGGCCGGCCCAGCAGCCCGCTCGGGCCCCCATACAGCGCGTCCCCCACAAGCGGGTGGCCGATATGGGCCATATGCACACGAATCTGATGCGTGCGTCCCGTCTCCAGCACGAGGCGCACGAGCACGGTGCCCGTGGCGCCTATGGTGGGCGCAGCGGCCGCGTGCTCGTCCATGTCTTCGATGCCGTCGTGGTTTGCGTCGGTTCCACCGGCTTCGCGCCCGACCCCCTCGGATTCTACGTCGCTCAGCTCCTCCACCACCGCATAGTGCGTGATTGCCTGTTTGCCGCCCTCCATCGCGGCAAACGAGCTCACGGGCGCCGCCGTCGCGCGGCCGATGGGCGCGTCGATCATCCCGCAGGCAGGCGAGGGGACTCCCTTGCACACGGCAAGGTACTCGCGCTGAAAGGCCCCCGTGTGCATCTGCTCCTTCAGACGTTCCTGCACGTGGCCGTTCTTGGCGAACACAACAAGGCCGCTCGTGCCTATGTCGAGCCGGTTCACGGCGTGCAGGTCGATGGCCTCGCGCTTGCCATAGAGGTAGCCCACAACGTAGTTGCCTAGCGTGTGCTCCCAATGCCCGGGACAGGGATGCACGACAGACCCCGCCGCCTTGTTCACGATGAGCAGGTCGTCGTCCTCGTATGCGATGTCGAGCGCCCCCTCGGGCGCGCATTCGGCGGCCACGCTCGGTTCATGGGGTTCCAGCCAGTCGTCCACCACGATGCTCACAACTTGCCCGGGCGCCACGGGCGCGTCGCAACGAGAAAGGGCGCCGTCCAGACGAACGGCGCCCTCGATGTACTTCGCATGTTTGATGGAGCGATCGCTTACGTGCAGCCGGGCATGGAGCAAGTATCCGACGGTGCGTCCCGCGTCAGAAAGCTGGGCGGTATAAGCGATTTCTCTCACGCGAATCTACTTCTCCTCGGACTTGGCCTCCTTGGCGGTACGGGCAAGGATGTTAGCGTAAATGGCGCCGGAGATGTTATGCCACACGCTGAAAACCGTGCCAGGCACAGCGGCCAGCGGCATAGCGGCGAAGTGGACGGTGGCCAGCGAAGTGGCAAGGCCGGAGTTCTGCATGCCGACCTCGATGGACAGCGTGCGCATCTGGTCGTGGGAGAGACCCAGCAGCTTGCCGACGCCATAGCCCAGGGCGTAGCCGCACAGGTTGTGGAGCATGACGACGACGACGATGAGCCAGCCCACGGTCATGAGCTTCGCAGCGTTGGCGGCAACGACGGCCATGATGATGAGGCAGATGGCGATGACGGAGATGAGGGGCAGGACCTTCGAGAAGGCCTGGGCGAACTTCTCAAAGAAGTAGTTGATGACGAAGCCCAGGATGATAGGCACAAGCACGACCTGCACGATGGACATGAGCATGGAGACGTAGCTCACGTTGATCGCCTCGCCGCCGAGCAGAAGCACGAGCGCCGGGGTCACGATGGGTGCAAGGATGGTGGTGCACGCCGTCATGCCCACCGAAAGCGCCACGTCGCCCTTGGCCAGGTAGGTCATGACGTTGGAGCTTGTGCCGCCGGGGCAGGAGCCCACGAGGATGACGCCCACGGCAAGCGCGGGGTCGAGGTTGAACAGGTGCACGAGCACAAAGGCCAGCAGCGGCATGATGACGAACTGCGACAGGATGCCGATGATGACGGCCTTCGGCTTGGTGAAGACGACCTTGAAGTCGGAAATCTTGAGCGTCATGCCCATGCCGAACATGACGATGCCGAGCAGGTAGTTCACATAGCTGGTCTTGATGACGCCCTTGACGGGGTCGGGGAAGACAAGCGCGATAATAGCTACCAGCAAGGCGATGATTGCCATGTATTTGCCGGCCCAGCTGCTTATCTTTTCGAGCGTTTTCATAACGTACCCCAATCGAACCTTCCGCCTGATATATGCACCCGCTGGCCTTCTGGTCGGCGAGTGGCGGCAAGTATAGGACTCCGTCTTTCAGCCATATTTGAGAAACAAATTTCTTCACGTTTCGCAACAAATCGACAAAATAGCTGGTAAACGGCGTTTAACACCCTTGCGATTCACCCCATCTGGGGAGAATCTCATCAGGCCCGCCACGTGTGCTTCTCCGTCGGTGAACGGCGTTTTATGCAGTCTGGAGAACCTTCCGCTGCGCGATGTCGCGCGTTGGCGGGATTTTGCTTGCGCACGCGCCTGCGCCGTGGTCTCCGCATTTGTGATGACCGCTCGTGTCACGTTCGTAACACTTGACCACTCTTGCGTAACACCTTATGCTTAACCTCACGTTTTTGAGGCACGCACACCGTCTGTTCCGTGCGGCTTCAGGATGCGGGGCTGGCCTTGGGGCCAGCCTGCGCGGATTCGTCTCTGATGGGTTGGGGGAGCATGGCCAAGTTCATAGCGAAGCGCCTGCTCCAGCTCGTGCCTATCCTTTTGGGCATTACCCTGCTGTCGTTTGCGCTCATGCGCCTGGCGGGTTCCGACTATGTGACGACCGTGCTTGAGAACACGGGCGGCGTCGTGTCTCAGGAGGCAATTGACGCGCGCAGGGCGGCTTTGGGCTTGGACAAGCCGTTCTTAGAGCAGTACATCTCTTGGCTTGTGGGGCTCCTCCATGGTGACATGGGCACGAGCTATGTAAGCGGCAAAGATGTGACTGCCGCCTTTGCGGCCCATCTGCCTGCCACGTTGCTGCTCACGGCAAGCTCCATCCTTGTGACGCTGGCCCTTTCCGTTCCGCTGGGCATCTACTCGGCGACCCATCACAACAGGCTTGCCGACTACATCGTGCGCCTCACGTGCTTCGTGGGCAACTCCCTGCCCAATTTCTTCGTTGCGCTCCTTCTTATATATGTCTTTGCCATCCAGCTTGGGTGGCTCCCCGTCATCTCGCCGATGCCGGGTGCCTCGGGCGCTTCCTCTCTCGATTTGAGCGGCCTCGTCCTCCCTACGGCCACGCTTGCAATCGCGATGGTTTCCAAGTACACGCGGCAAATACGCGCTGCCGTGCTTGAGGAGCTCGGCAAGCCCTACGTCGCCGCCGCCCGCTCGCGCGGCGTCGCCGACCGTCGCATCCTCTTTGCGAGCGTCCTCAAGAGCTGCATGCTGCTCATCGTGACGCTGCTTGCTCTTTCCATAGGCGACCTTCTCGGCGGCACGGCCATCGTCGAGTCCATCTTCATGTGGGACGGCGTCGGCAAGCTCGCGGTCGATTCCATCACCATGCGCGACTACCCCATGATCCAAGCATACGTCGTGTGGATGGCGCTCATCTACGTCGGCGTCAACCTCGTGTGCGACATCGCGTATCGCGCCCTCGACCCGCGCGTGAAAGACGAGGGGGCGCAGGTATGACGGTTTTCCCTTGCGTGAGGGGCCTTGCCTTTGCGCGCTTCCGCCCCTTGCGAGTTCCGCGCTCCCGCACTGCCGTCAAGCTGGTTGTTTTCAGCGTGCTTGCGGCCCTGCTCGTGCTGTCGGCCGTCTTTGCCGATCACCTGTGCCCCTACGACCCCTATGCGCAGAACCTGCGCGAGGCCCTGCAGGCCCCAAGCGCGGCCCATTTGCTGGGCACCGACCGCTACGGGCGCGACATGCTCTCGCGCGTCCTCGTGGGCGGGGCGGCCTCAATCGTTTCCACGCTCGCGTGCGTCGCCGTTGTCACGGCCGTGGGTACCGTCGTGGGCGTGCTTGCCGGCTGGCGGGGAGGCGCGCTCGACACGGTGCTCATGCGCCTGTCCGACGTGTTTCTGGCGTTCCCGGGGCTTGTGTTTGCGCTGGCTGTGGCCGGCGTGCTCGGCGGCGGTATCCAAAACGCCGTCATAGCGCTTGCGGCCATCGGGTGGCCCAAGTTCGCTCGCATCGCCCGTTCGCAGACGCTTGCTGTGCGGCGGGCCCCCTACATCCAGGCGGCTCGCATGCAGGGCACGGGCGAGCTCGCCATCATCGTGCGGCACGTCCTGCCCAACATCGCCGGGCCCATCGTGGTGTGCGCGGTGCTCGACATCGGCACGATGATGATGGAGCTTGCGGGCCTGTCGTATCTGGGCCTGGGCGCCCAGCCGCCCATGGCGGAGTGGGGCTCCATGATGAGCGACGGTCGCAGCATGCTCCAGACGGCCCCGTGGGTCGTCCTCGCCCCCGGCCTGGCCATCTTCATCACCGTTCTCATCTTCAACTTGCTGGGTGACACGCTCCGCGATTATCTCGACCCCAAACAGAAAGGAAGCGCCGCATGACTGAGGGTGCAACAACGAGGAGGGGCTTTCTTGGCCTGGCGACCTGCGCCGGTCTGGCCGCCGCCGGCTTTGGGCAAGGCTTGGCGCCTGCGGGGAAGGCCCTGGCCGACGACGCGTTCGTCTACGGCACGACGGGCTACGGCCCCGAGATGGACGACGCCGGCCTCAACCCCCACTCCAACTACTCGGGCTGGAGCTGTGTGCGCTACGGCGTGGGCGAGACGCTCTTCAAGTTCTCCGACGCCATGGAGCCCGACCCCTGGCTTGCCGAGTCGTATGAGTTTGCCGACGACACGACGGTCGTTGTTCGGCTGCGCGAGGGCGTGCGGTTCACAAG
>CAKUKJ010000230.1 GCA_934662525.1 uncultured Coriobacteriales bacterium
CGATGGCCTCGTCCCAGGTGATGCGCTCGAAGCTGTTGGTGCCGCGCTCGCCCACGCGACGCATGGGGTACTTGTTGCGGCAGGGGTTGTACAGCGCCTGGATGGCCGACAGGCCCTTGGGGCACACGCCGCCCCTGCTGATGGGGCTCTCGGGGTTGCCCTCGATGCGCACGACGCGGCCGTCGCGCACCGTGGCGATGATGGCGCACGAGCAGATGCACGCCTGGCAGCTCGTGTACACCTTCTTTTCTTGGGGCTCCACTTCCTCGGCCGTGGCCTCGCGGAACGTCGCGGCGGTCAAGCCGGAGCCGACGCCCGCAAGCACTGCCGTCGCGGCGACGGACTTCAAGAAGTCGCGCCTCGATACGGTCGCCTGGGTCATTCTTCCTCCTTCTCTTGGATACGTGCCGTATGCCGGGCCAGGCTGCGCACGTGCGGGGCATGAGGGGATTGCACATGCGCATGTTTGCCCGACGGTGCCCAGTGTCGCCGCCCGGCCAGGGCGGCGACACGCACAGGAGGGGTAAACCGAGGTGCGGCATTGATGTAAACTCACCGTCAAAAAGGATTAAACTCGCCCGGTATCAGGCACTTTGCTTGAGCGCTGCTATACACTGGCAACGGGTGTGAAAGAGGGGGCTTGCACGCCGACGCCAACGATGCGTCGACGGCGAAAGGCGGGGGCAGATGCAGTTCAAGCAGTGGCCGGCGGCAAAGTACTTGACCTATGCCTTTTGGCGCAGCTGGATCCTCTCGGTCTACACGGCCCCCATCTGGAGCCTGTTCTCCGCCAGGGAGCAGACCGGGTCGCCGGCCTTCCTGTGCATGTACCTGTTCTCCACGCTCGCCTACGTCATCGTGTGCGTGCTGTGCGCCGTGGGCTACCGCAAGGTTGCGGGGCTGCTCAACCGCCAGGCGCCCATGCTCGCCCTGGGCATCGCGAGCTCGGCGGGGATGGCGCTTGAGTATGCCGACCTCTGGGCGGGAAGCGGCACACCTGGGGTCCTGTTCGCATGCGGGGCGGTCTTGACCGGCCTGTGCACCGCGCCCATCTCCATCAGGGCGGGCCAGATTTACGCACGGACGCGACCTACCGTGGCCGTCTCAAACACCGCCCTCTCCGAGGTCGCGGCCGGGCTCGTCTACTTCCTCGTCGTCTCGAACGAGCCAGCCGTCTCCCTGACCGTGGTGGCGGCCCTGCCGTTCCTCGCCTCGCTCATGTCGTGCCTGGGCGGCCTGGACATCGAGCCGATGGAGCGCAGCGAGGCCGGCGCGCGGGCGAAGTCGCGCCCGAAGGCGGCGCTGCTGCGCTTCCTGGCCGTCGTGTTCCTCGTCACCTTCGTCGCCTACTGCGTGAAAAGCGTGTTCCTCTCCGACAGCACCGAGTCAAACGGGCAGATAAACGCCCTGGGCATCAGCCTCGTGGTCTTCGTGAGCTTTGGCATCGCGATGGTATGCGCCTTCAGCAGGTCGTTCACGTTCACGTGTCTCTACTACCCCATCGTGCTGCTCCTGGGCGTGGCATGCCTGGTACTCTTCACCGCAAACGGGCTTGGGAGATGGCCGCTCGTGATGGTGGTGTGCGTCTACTCGCTCACGTCGCTGTTCAACTGGGGAATGCTCTCCTACGCCGCGCAGAGCGACTACTGGGACCCGATCGAGGTGTTCGGATTTGGGCGCGCCGCCTTCGCCCTGGGGTCGCTCACCGGCCTGGCCGCCATCACCTGGCTGGGAATCGGGCAGGCGGGGCCGGAAGCGACGCAGGCGTTGGGAATCGCCTTCGCGGCCATCCTCGTGGCATGCGTGCTCGTCATCTTCCGCGAGAAGGACATCGTCGAGATCACCAACGCCTCCTGGCTGGCCTCCGAGAGCGAGAAGCAGCCCAACCCGGCCGACTATGAGGCGGATGCGGCGGAGATGGGGGCGGGCGCGGCAGGTGGGCTTGCGGCGGGCGCGGTCGGGAGCCTGGCTGGTACCGGCTTGCAGGCGGCAGGGACCGCAAGGGCCGCCAACTCGGGGATGGGCGCCGCGGCCCAGGAGGTGGCTTCGCCCTATGTCCCCACCGTCGACGAATACGCCGACGACCACAACTTCACCCGCCGCGAGCGCGAGGTGTTCCCCTTGATGCTCCAGGGGCGCGGGTCGAAGTCAATCGCCGAGAAGCTCGTCATCTCCGACAACACGGCCAAGAGCCACATCCGCAGCATCTACGCCAAGTGCGGCGTGCACACCCGTGCCGAGTTCATCGACGCAACGGCGGGGCTCAAGCGCTAGGCCGAGGCGGGCGGTGCGTCGCTACTCCGCCGCCTCCTGCGTCAAAAGCTCGCGCAGCATCTGGGCGACGCCGCGGTAGAAGTCGGTGTGGGCGCGCTCCTCGAGCAGGTCGCAGAAGCGCGGAACCCACGCGGCGAGGTGGCCGCGCACGAAAGACGCTTGGGCGGCCGCGTCACGGGCCGCCGCGTCAAGCACGCCGGCCGCGGCAAAATCGGCGGCGCGGTTGAGCAGCGCCGAGCAAAACTGCAGCTCGATGGAGATGTGGTCCTCGGGCACACGCAGGGTGGACACAGGCTTGAAGCCGCTCGCGGCGTAGTCGCGCACGGCGCGCTCCCAGGCCTCTTGACGCATGAGCTGCTCGGGAGACGTGTACACCGACTCGAAGGGGCTCACCGGGCGGGCCGACATGCCCAGCAGCAGCGCCGCGTGGTCGGCCGCGAGGTCGCGGTGCGCCGCCTCGAGCCCCGCCGCGTCCAGGCCCGCCAACCCCACCATGTAGCCGTCGAGCGCGGTCCCCGTCTCGGGGCCGTCGGCCGCAAGCGCGCCCAGGAACTCGGCGGGAAGCTCCTCGTCTGACAGCGCACGAGACAGGAAGGCATAGGTCGCCGCGCGCGCCCTGAGCTCGGCAACGTCAATCCGCGCAGCGTCGGGCGCGGTGGGCGCGCCGGGCACCGCTTGCCCGTTCGTCTTCTCGTCAACCATGGAAGCCCCCAGTCCTCACAGAAAAGCGGGCGGCCAGGCACCCGGCCCGGCCGCCCGCATCCAACGCAGCAAATCTTAGCGCATGCAGCCTACGAGATGAACGTGCTCGGGTTCGTCTCGCCCTCCATGCGCGTGCCACCCTTCTCGGCGGCCAGCTTCTCCATCTCGTCGATGGGACCGAAGTGCAGGGCCTTGGTGGGGCAGGTGGCCACGCAGTGGGGCTCGTCCTCGGGAGTCTTGCCGCAGGTCACGCAGCCGTCGCACTTGTCCATCGTGCCGTCCCCGTCGGTGCGGTAGGTGGGCACCTCGAAGGGGCAGACCCTCACGCACGTCTGGCAGCCGATGCACAGGTCGCGGTCCACGACCACCAGGCCGTCCTCCTCGCGCTTGGTGAGGGCGCCGGTGGGGCAGCTCTCCACGCATGCGGGGTTCTCGCAGTGGTTGCAGCTCGTGGAGATGAACGTGCGGTTGACGTCGGGGAACTCGCCCTCGTCTTCCTCCACGAGCCAGCGGCGGCGCGTGGTGCCTGCGGGAATGCCGTTCCATTGCTTGCAGGCCACCTGGCAGGCCCAGCACTTGATGCAACGGCTCGTGTCAACGTAAAAGCCGTACTGGTTGCTCATTTTCGCTCTCCTTTACGCCTGGACGGGGGCCGTCGGGATCTCGGACTCGTCAAGCTTCTCGATCTTGACGAGGGTCTGCTTGGACATGCCTGAGTGGAACGGGTCGAAGTTGGCGGGGTCGCTGTCGTACAGCACGTTGACCTCGCTGCCGCCGTCCTCAAAGCCGTAGCCGGGAAGGCCGAGCTCCTGGCAGTCCTCCCACCAGCCGCGGCGCGCCATGAGCACGTCGGGGGCGATGCAGTCGAAGTAGCGCGCCACGAGCTTCACCCAGCCGTGCGGGCTCTCCACGCGGCACCAGTCGCCGTCCTCGATGCCGTACTTCTGCGCCGTGGCCGGGTTGATCTTGAACCAGGGCTCGGGCTGCATCTCGCGCAGGTAGGGGACGTTGACGTAGTAGCTGTGGTTGCACAGGCGGTACGCGTGGACGTCGGAGAACACGAGCGGGTACTCGGCGGCGACGTCGGGCGTGCCGGCGATGGACTCGGCCGGGCCGTTGTACACGGGCAGCGGGCTGAGGTTGCCGGTGTCCAGGCAGTTGGGCTTGTTGCCGATCCAGTTGTTGTAGCACTGCACCTTGCCGTCGGGCAGGTCGGCAAAGAGCTCCTCGTAGTTCTGCGTCACGGTCTCGCCGGGCGTAAACTCCTCGGTGCGCTCCACAAAAACCTGGCCCTTCTCGCGCAGCTCCTCGAGCGTGATGCCCGAGCCGTCGAGCTGCTCGCGCAGGCACTCGTCGAAGTCGCCGTGCCAGAAGTCGTCGCCGTAGCCCATGGCGTCGGCCAGCTTGCAGTAGAAGTCCCAGTCGCTCATCGACTCGCCGAGGGGCTCCTCGATCTTCTGGTTGATGCCGATCCAGGTGCCGTCCTTGGAGTTCTTGGTGGCAAACTGCTCATCGGTCTCGTAGTTCACGCAGGCCGGCAGCACGTAGTCGGCGTAGTCGCACGAGCTGTTCCACTCGGTGTCCATGACGATGTAGAGGTCGAGCTTCTTGAGCGCCTCAATGACCGTCTTGGGCTGGCGCGTGGCCGAAAGCGGGTTCGACGACTGCGCGAAGATGCAGCGCAGCGGGTAGGGATCCTCGGTGAGGATGGAGAGGATGCCCTTGTAGTAGGCGCTCGTGGGGCCCGACTCCTGCGTGGCCATGGTCTGGAAC
>CAKUKJ010000231.1 GCA_934662525.1 uncultured Coriobacteriales bacterium
GTCGTCGTCCTCGTCGACGAGTATGACGCACCCCTGCTCAACGTGACGCACGATGCCGAGAAACTGCAAGCGTTCCGCGAGATTATGCGCGAGTTCTACGCCCCTCTCAAGGCGTGCGACGAGCTTTTGCGCTTCGTTTTTCTCTCCGGCATCACCAAGTTCAGCCAGCTTTCCATTTTCAGCGAGCTCAACAACCTCACGAACATCTCCATGTTGCCCCAGTTTGCAGGCGTCTGCGGCATCACCGAGGAGGAGCTGCTGGGGCAGATGAGAGAGGGCGTGCAAGGCCTCGCGCAAGGCTTGGGCATTACATACGACGAGGCGTTCGCCCAGCTCAAGGCAAACTACGATGGGTACCACTTCAGTGAAGTTTCACCGGACATCTACAACCCGTTCGGCCTGTTGAGCGCGCTGGCAACCATGAAAGTGGACGCGTATTGGTTCTCCAGCGGCACGCCGTCGTTTCTCATCAGGCTCCTTGAGACGCGAGGTTGGGACATCGCGGGGCTTGAGGGCAGTGTTGCCCGCGCCTTGGAGCTTGACGCGCCTGTCGAGAGGCTGACATCGCCGTTGCCCATGCTTTACCAGGGCGGCTACCTCACCATCAAGGGCTACAACCCGCGTCGCGATGCCTACACGCTCGGCATCCCCAACGAGGAGGTGCGCCGAGGCCTTTCCGAGCGATTTGTGCAGCATGCCGCCCCCGAGGCGCTGCACGAGCACTACGCTTCCTCGACAGCCTGGCCGACGAGCTCTACGAGGACGATATAGAAGGCGCTCTTGCATGTACGAAGTCCTATCTGGTCGGTATCCCCTACCATCTGGGCAGTCGTGACGAGAGAGGCTTCGAGACGACGTTCTTCCTCATCTTCGACCTGCTCGGCATTCAGATAGAAACGGAGTTCAAGACGGCGACGGGCCGGGTGGACGCCGTGATTCGCACTGACTCGACCGTCTTCGTCCTTGAGTTCAAGTATGACAAGAGCGCCGAGGCCGCCCTTGCCCAGATAGACGACAAGGGGGCTATATGCTGCCGTTTGCGCGCGACGCCCGCAAGCTCTGCAAGGTCGGCGTCAACTTCTCAGGCGAGCTCCAGACCATCGACTCCTGGATCGTCGAGTGGGCGTAGGTTGCTTTGGGACGCGCCGCGTAGTGCGGGCACATAGCGCGTGGCTGCCTGCCTACAGCCTCGGCGGCATATGGAACTGGGCGCAGGCGTCGGCTTGGAGGGCGTCGAGGCCGGCGAGGGCCGGCAGAATCCGGATGCAACGATATCCCAGCTCGATAAGGCCGTCCTGTTCCATTTTATGCAAGGCGCGCGTGGTGGAGGCCCGGTCGCAGGCGACGAGGCAGGCGAGCTCCTCGTGGGTGAGCTGCACCTCGGCGAGCTCGCGGCCTTCGCGCGATGCCAGCCTGCGCAGTTGAAGCAGCACCATCGCTATGCGGTTGGCCAGCAGGGGTTGCGCCACCGTCTTTGCCTGGGCATACGAGGCGCTCGACAGGCTGGTGAGCGCGCAGCTGATTGCCCCGAGCGACCACGATGCCGGTGCTGACTCGATTTGGCGGCGCAGCGGCTTTGCCGGAAACGAGCACAGCATGCAGTGTGACAGCGCCTTGAGGTAGTAGTTCTTTCCTATCTCTCGCGGTATGTACAGCTCGCTGAGCCCAGCGGAATGCCCACATCCTAGCAGGGCGAACGGCACTTCGTTGTCGTTTTCCAGGTTCGCGACACAGGAAAAGAACCCGCTGCGTATGATAAAGACGCGCTGCTCATTGTGGGGGTCGGTCCATAAAAGCTGCCCGCGATCGCAGTCCAGAAGGGTGGGGAAGAGCGGGTATTCCTCTTCGGGTGCGCACATTTTTTCGCACAGCGACCCAATGGGGCAATACTGCCTGATTTGACAGTGCCTGACGGCGGTCGACTCACCCTTGAGATAGTCTTCCATTTTCATGAGGCATCCCCTTCTCGGCCACTCACGTTCTCAGTATAAGGCGTTTGCCGATGCCGCGCCTTACCTAGAAGGGTGAATTGCGAGATGGGAGAAGGGGATGGGCCGCGCATTACATAGGCATCAGACGGGCCCGGCCGCGCCCGACTGCCCTGGGCAGCTTGCAGACCCCGTCGGGGCGGGCTCCCCCGTCACGACGTTTTGCTCCCCGGCATTGCGGACCGGCTCATCTGCCAGGGCGATCAGCTCGTGCAGCGTCTTCATGCTCGGCTGGCCGGAGAAAGCCCCCAAGACCTTCTTGCCGCGGAAAAGCGCGACGGTGGGATATACGGCGATGTGGAAGCGCATCGCGATATGGGGAGCGTAGTTCACGCTCACCTTGCACAGCGTCAAATCGCCCTTGCCCTCCTCGTCGAGCTCGTGCATGAGCCTGTCCCAGGCGGCGTTGCGGGGGCTTCCCACGGCCCAGAACAGCACGAGCGAGGGTTTCTGAGATTTGAGGACCAGGTTTGCGAAGTTGTTCGACGTGATGTTGATGACTGCCATAGCTTCAGTGCCTCCCCCAGCCGCCGCGCGGCTTTCTGACGTCCCTGCCAAGACCTCAAGTCTATAAAAACGCCTGATGTGAAATGTGGCTGGAGCAACAATGTGCGACCGCTTGTTTGTGGCTGCGGCAATAAAGGACGCCTCGGCGTTTGTGCTTGGGGTAACACGGGCCGGCCGGTGCGTCCCGTACAGTCTGACATGCGGCACAGGGAATGCCGCAAGGGGAAAGTTTTCCGGATTGCAAGGCCGGAAAATTTCAAAGACAACGGAAGAGAGGGAGATTCGTGAGCGCATCGAAGAACGAGAGCATGGTCACGGTCGCCGACCAGAACCGCGCCGAGCTCACCAGGCGCGGCCTTATCGGGGGAGCGGCGGCGGTCGCGGCGGGCACGGCGCTGACCGGGCTGGCTGCGGCCGACGAGCCTGCGGAGGACGCCATTGCCCCCGCCATCGGCCATATCAACCACGTGTCGCTCATTTGCAGCGGTTGTCATACCTGCGAGATTCTGTGTACTTTGGGCCACGATGGCGTCATCAACCCGTACCTGTCGCGCAACACCGTCCATACCGACATCCAGGCCGGCGACGTCACCCACGTGCTGTACTGCCAGCAGTGCGACGACCCCAAGTGCCTGAAGGCCTGCCCCACCGGCGCCCTGCACGTCGACCCCGACACCGGGGCGCGCGTCATCGACCAGGACATGTGCGTGGGCTGCCAGAGCTGCCGCTCCGCCTGCATCTTCGCGGCGGCGGGCCAGGGCGAGAGCCGCATCAAGTACAACCCCGAGACCGGCAAGTGCTTCAAGTGCGACCTGTGCGGGGGCGACCCCAAGTGCGTCAAATATTGCCCGCTGGGCGCCTCGATGTCCTCTTGGATCGAGTACGGGCCCATCATCCGTCCGCAGATCGACGACTACGTCGTGGCCACGACCGAAGGTGCCATCGAGGGCGTCGAGTTCACCAAGGAAGTTTCCGGGCCTCAGGCCGCCAAGTGCGCCGACACGAGGGACTGGGCGCTTGTGGCCACCGACGACGGCGTGTCGGCCGTGGGCGAGTTCACCTCCTCGGAGGGCGGCGAGCTGCGCGTCACCATCCATGCCGAGTTCTACGACGCCTCCGGAAACCTGCTCGGCACCTCCATCGAGCACCAGTACTGCCTCACCATGCATGAGTACCTGTCGATCGACCTGCCCTGCGCGGGTGTGGACCCCGCCGCTGTCGCAAGCGTCAAGCTTGTCAACAACGTGACCTATTGGGTCGCCGGCGTCGACGAAGAGTACTAGGCGAACGGGCAATCTGGCGCAATTTTCATCCAAGGAGACATCATGGCAGAAATGTACGGATACGTCGGCACCCTGCTGAAGATCGACCTCACCACCTCTACCATCGAGAAGGTTCCCACCGACAGCTACGACCTGCACAAATGGATGGGCGGCCGCGGCCTGGGCTCATGGATCCAATGGACTGAGTGCGGCCCGGAGGTGGGCGCGCTTGACCCCGAGAACATCCTGAGCCTGCTCACCGGCCCCCTCACGGGCACCGTGCTCGACGGCGGACGCACCTTCGTGACCACCATCAGCCCCACCGGCTACCCCGACACGGGCTCCTATGCCCGTTCGAGCTTCGGCGGCCACTTCGCGCCCGAGATGAAGTTCGCCGGGTACGACGGCATCGTCATCAAGGGCAAGGCCGAGAAGCCCGTGTACATCTACATCAACGACGACATCGTCGAGATCCGCGACGCCGGGGACCTGTGGGGCCTCGATAACTTTGCCGTGCAGAACGAGCTGTGGAAGCGCTCCGACGGCAAGGCGCGCGTCGCCTCTATCGGCCCGGCCGGCGAGCATATGACGATTTTCTCCACCATCCTCACTGACGAGTCCTCCGTCACGGGCATGGGTTCCTTCGGCGCTGTCATGGGCTCGAAGAACCTCAAGGCCATCTCGGTGCAGGGCACGGGCTCGGTGCGCGTGGCCGACCCCGAGGGCCTCATCGAGCTTGTGGGCCATATCCAGGACATCTGGGCGAGCAAGCTGTATGAGACCAGCGAGGAACACCCGGCCAACCCTTTCATCGGCTCGTGGCTCACCTGCCTGCCCCTTGCCGACTCCGACCTGTACAAGGAGGTGCGCGACCCCAACGGTAAGCTCGACCTGGGCTACTCCGCATGTCGCGGGTGCCCGTGGGGCGGCTGCGGCTACACCGTGCGCTACAAGGACGGCAGCCGCATGGGCCTGGCCGTGAA
>CAKUKJ010000232.1 GCA_934662525.1 uncultured Coriobacteriales bacterium
GTGCATGAGGGAGTTTCCATCGATGACGGCAAACGTCAGCTGCCGGGCCGGGCCGGTCTCGTGTTCTTGTTCCATGAACTACCTTCCGTTGCTCGTAAAAAGTGGCGCCGCCATGCGGCCGCGCGGCAAAGCGCACTATAGTTTCTTCTGACGATATGATACGGTCACGAACGCGTACCATAACCGTAAAGCACGCGAAACATTCGACTCCTAGAGTTTGCGACATGCACCGAACCTGTATCCAAGACGCCTTCGCACAAGCGGAGCTCAACGAGAAAAGGCGGTTAGAGACTATGGCAGACAATCCGAGCGAGTACTTCGGCTGTAAGGTGTTCAGTCAGAAGGTCATGCAGGAGAAGCTCCCCAAGGTGACCTACAAGGCCCTCATGAGGACGCTCAAGGAAGGCGAGCCGCTCGACATCGACGTGGCCAACGTCGTGGCGCACGCCATGAAGGAGTGGGCCATCGAACAGGGCGCCACGCACTACACGCACTGGTTCCAGCCCCTCACCGGCATCACGAGCGAGAAGCACGACTCGTTCCTCAACCCCTCCGGCGACGGCACGGCCATCATGACGTTCTCCGGCAAGGAACTCGTCCAGGGCGAGCCCGACGCTTCGAGCTTCCCCTCGGGCGGCCTGCGCTCCACGTTCGAGGCGCGCGGCTACACCGCCTGGGACCCCACGAGCCCGGCCTTCATCAAGGACGACTGCCTGTGCATCCCCACGGCGTTAATCTCCTACAACGGCGAGTCCCTCGACAAGAAGACGCCGCTGCTGCGCTCCATGGCCGCCGTGAGCGACCAGGCCAAGCGCGTGCTGGCGCTCTTCGGCAAGAACCCGGCCCGCGTCGTGGCCACCGTCGGCCCCGAGCAGGAGTACTTCCTCATCAAGGAGGAGGACTACGCCAAGCGCCCCGACCTCATCCTCACCGGCCGCACGCTCTTCGGCGCCGCCCCCGACAAGGGCCAGGAGCTCCAGGAGCACTACTTCGGCTCCATCCGCCCCACGGTCAGCCGCTTCATGAAGGAGCTCGACTCCGAGCTGTGGAAGCTCGCGGTGCCCGCCAAGACGAAGCACAACGAGGTCGCTCCCTGCCAGCACGAGCTCGCACCCGTGTTTGAGGAGGCAAACGTCGCCATCGACCACAACCTGCTCGTCATGGAGCTCATGAAGATCATCGCGAGCCACCACGGCCTGGTGTGCCTCGAGCACGAGAAGCCCTTCGAGGGCATCAACGGCTCCGGCAAGCACGACAACTGGTCGCTTTCCGCCGACGGCGAGAACCTGCTCGACCCGGGCGACACCCCCGAGCAGAGCCTGCAGTTCCTCGTGTTCCTCACCTGCGTCATCGCAGCCGTGGACGACTACCAGGACATGCTGCGCGTCAGCGTCGCCTCGGCCGGCAACGACCACCGTCTGGGCGCCAACGAGGCGCCGCCCGCCATCATCTCCATCTTCCTGGGCGACCAGCTCAACGGCATCGTGGAAGCCATCATCAACGGCCAGACCTACGAGAGCCACAACAAGGAGAGCATGTACCTGGGCGTGCCGGTGCTGCCTAACCTCATGAGGGACACCACCGACCGCAACCGCACCTCGCCCTTCGCCTTCACGGGCAACAAGTTCGAGTTCCGCGCCGCCGGTTCGCGCCAGAACCTCTCCGACCCCAACATGGTGCTCAACACCGCCGTGGCCAAGGAGCTCAAGACCTTCGCCGACGCCCTTGAGGGAAGCGTCGCCTTCGAGGCCGACGCCATGGCCTGGATCAAGGACACGCTGACGGCCCACCGCAACATCATCTTCAACGGCGACGGCTACAGCGCCGAGTGGCCCGTCGAGGCCGAGAAGCGCGGCCTGGCGAACCTGCGCACCCTGCCCGACGCCACGCCCGCCATGCTCAAGGAGAAGAACATCGCGCTGCTCGAGGAGTTCGGCGTCATGAGCCGCGTGGAGACCACGAGCCACTACGAGATCAAGCTCGAGCAGTACGCCAACCTCATTAACATCGAGGCGCTCACGATGCTCGACATGGCCAACCAGCAGATCCTGCCGGCCGTGAACGCCTATGCCGCCGACATCGCCTCCAACCTGGCCATCAAGCAGGACATGGGCGTTGCCTGCAAGAACGAGACCAAGCTGCTCAAGAAGCTCGCCGAGGGCGCCGACGCCATCAGCGACGACATCGACGCGCTCAAGGAGGCCCACGACGCGATGATCGCCACGGCCGACCAGCAGGCCCGCGCCGAGGCCTGCCGCGACAAGGTGCTCCCCGCCATGGAGGTCCTGCGCCGCGACGCAGACGCCATGGAGCTCATCTGCGGCAAGGAATACTGGCCCCTACCCAGCTACAACGACATCCTCTTCTACCTGTAGAAGGTAGTTGCGGAGGCGCTACAGCTGCGTTCTCCACGGGACTCGTCGCGAAGACCGCTCCGTGTGCGAGGGTTCGAGTACGTCCAGTACACTTCACCCTCGCACGCCTTGCTGTAGCGCCTCCTGCTTTTAATGGAATGATTGCTTGAACACCTTTCAGGTATGCGGCGGCCCATCGTCTTTCGAGGCGGTGGGCCGCTCCAGTTATGGGTGCCGCAAGCCGCGCACATAAATGTGGGGTAAAATACGCGCTGAAATGCCAAGGTACTTCCAATCCGGTGCTCGGCCCCGTGCCGAGGTCACCCGTAAGGAGATGAACGAAATGGCACGCACCAACACATCCGGCTGGTTGGCCGGGCGCGTCGCACTCGCAGCGGCCACTTTGGTCGCTGGCGGCGCTTTTATAGCTTCTGCCAGCACGTATGCGCCTTCCATGGCCTGGGCGGAAGAAACCGCGCAGACCGAGGGCGACGCAACCGTCACGGTGACGTCTCAGGTTTCAGGCTCGTACTACCTCGTGAACGCCGCCAACGTGGTGGAGACGATGAACGCCGCACGCGGCGAGGGGGCGCCCCTTGCCGAGACGCAGGCGCTCGACGCCCAGGCCCAGGCCCGCGCGGCCCAGTATGCGGCTAGCAACATATATTCTGCACAAAGCGCCGACGAGTGCGTCTCGTATCTCGCAGCCGGCCAGGCAAGCGACATTGCCAGCGCCGTTTCGCAGATGACGAGCTCCTGGTTCACCGACGGCAGCCCCATCACCAATACCGAGAACGCCTACTGCGGCGTTGCCCTTTTCCAGACCGGGGCGGGCGACCTCTATCTCGTAGCCGTCTTCTCCAACGAGGCCGGCAGCCTGAGCGACGGCAGCACCTACGTGCAGCCCGCCGAGGGCACCGGCCTGCAAGACGACGGCACCGAGGTTCCCGTGCCTGCCACGATGAACGCGACCCAGACCGTGCCCGCCTCCAGCCTCGTGAGCCAGGTCACGCTGACCAAGGCCGATGGCACGCAGGCCGAGAGCCTTGAGGTTGGCGAGCAGCTCACGCTCGTCGGCACCGTGACGACGGCCGATGGCACCCCGGTCACCCTCGCAACCGCCACCTACGAGAGCAGCAACCCCGACGTGGCAACGGTTGAAGGCAACACGCTCACCGTTACCGGCGAGGGCATGGCGGACATCACGCTCCTCGACAACGGCACCCCCCTGGCAGCCACGAGCCTGACGGTCGGTGCCGCGCAGGACGACAACCAGGAGCCTGCCACCGGCGGCGATGCCGAAGGCGACCAGGCCGACAACGCAGGCCAGGAAGGCCAGGACGGCGGCAATCAGGACGAGCAGGGCGGCCAGGCCGGCGCAACCACGCCCAACGAGGGCGAGAACGGCGAAGAGCAGGAGCCTGCCACTGTCGAGCAAGTCACCGTCACGTTCGATGACAACTTTGACGGCGGCCAGAGCACCTCGATTTCTGGCGATAAAGGCAGCTCAATCACCGTGCCGACTGCCGCTGCTCACAGGGATAGCATCATTTTCAGCGGTTGGAATACCAAAGCCGATGGCACCGGTGATCAGTGGTATTACCCCAACAGCCAACTCACGCTCGATTCTTCCATGACCCTGTATGGTCAGTGGAGAGAGGCCACGGTCGAAACGTACAGCGTTTCTTTTGATGCCAACGGCGGCTCGGGCGAGATGTCCCCTGTTGAGGTAAAGGGAGATCAAGAGTACGACGTCCCCGAGTGCGGCTTCACTGCACCGGAAGGCAAGGTCTTTGATTACTGGACTGTCACCGATAGCGATGGCCAGTTCCAGCCGGGCGACTCGTATGGGCTGCTCCCCGGCAACATCACGCTCGTTGCCCAGTGGAAGGACGCACCCACCGTCCAGGCCACCGTCACATTTGACGCCAACGGCGGTTCGGGCGAACAGGCCCAGCTGACGGGCAACGTGGGCGACGAGGCTACGATGCCTGAGTGCACCTTCACCGCTCCCGAGGGCAAGGAGTTCGCCGGCTGGTCCGACGGCACGGACACCTACCCCGCAGGCTCGCTGTACACGCTCTCCGGCAACATCACGCTCGTTGCCCAGTGGAAGGATGCCGCCCCCGCCGTCCAGACCGTCCAGGTGACTTACAACGGCAACGGCGCCACTGGCGGCGCGATGGATGCGCCCACCTATGACAACGGCTCCACCCAGACCGTCGCCACGAACGGTTTCACGCGCGACGGTTACCGTTTTGCCGGTTGGAACACGGTTGCCAACCCCACGACCGACAACCCCGGCAAGGCCTATGCCGAGGGTGACAGCATCGCGCTCGACGGCGACATCACGGTGTACGCC
>CAKUKJ010000233.1 GCA_934662525.1 uncultured Coriobacteriales bacterium
CTCTACAACGGGCGCATCGTCAAGGAGGGCGGCGCCGAGCTCGTCGAGCAGCTCGAGGAGCAGGGCTACGGCCCGATCATCAACGAGGTCGAGGCGGGCGCGGCGGCGTGACCGTCCAGGCCGCACCCGGGCTTGATCCCGCGACGGTCGCGGCCCAGTTCCCCATCCTGTCGCGGGTCGACGATGGCAAGCCGCTCGTCTACCTGGACTCCGCGGCCACGGCGCAGAACGCGGCGAAGTCGCCGCTTTTCATCAAAAGCTCCCCGTCAGTGCCGCCCTCTATTCCACATCCTTTCCTCATTTCACGCTTGACCGTGTGGTAACCCCACAGTTTGGCCTTCCAGACGCACTGTATGTGCGACGTGCATGTTCACGTCCATTCGATATGTCTTGAGGATTTCGTTGACTGACCTCGCGCAGCATTTCACGTCTGGCAAACTTGTTCGCTACACTCTTCCCATGAGGGCCGTGTTTTTCGTGTCGTCGGCGTATTCCATCGTCGACGGGCTGTTCGTCTCCAACGTCGTCGGCAAGACGGCTCTCGCGCCGGTCACCTTGATCGTGCCCTTCATCGCGATTCTGTCCACGCTGGGCATGATGATGGGGCCGGGCGGCAGCGCCGTCGTCGGCAAGCTGCTGGGCGCCGGAAAGACCGCCGAGGCGAGGCGGGCGTTCTCCTCCATCGTTGCGGCCGTTTTCGTGGCCGGCACCGTCGCGGCGGTCGTGGGATTCGTCTTTATGAACCGGGTGGTCGGGCTGCTCGGCGCCACAGGGCAGATGGCTGCCTTTGCCGTGACCTACGGGCGCATCGCCTTCCTCTCGCTGCCGTTCATGATGCTCCAGTACGTCTTCGAGATGTTCTCGGCCACTTCCGGCAAGCCTGGTCTGGGGCTGGCCTCCTCGGTCATCGCCGGTGTGACGAACGTCGTCCTGGACGCCGTCTTTTTGCTGGTGTTTAAGTGGGGTGCGGCGGGCGCGGCGCTTGCGACGTCCATCTCCGAGTATGTGGCCGGAATCTTCATGCTGGTCGTGTTTGCGAGGGGCCATGCGGGTACGCTACGTCTCGTGCGCCCGGCTGCGGACTTCCGGCTGTTTGGGCGTGCGGCGTTCAACGGCCTGTCTGAGATGATGGCCACCATGGCGGCGTCGGTGGTGGCGATTGCCTACAACTTCCAGCTCATGCGCCTGTTGGGGGAGGACGGCGTGGCGGCCTATGCGGTCATCGAGTACGCGTCCATGTTCACCGGCGCGGTCATGGGCGGTTTTGTCGAGGGCGTCTCCCCGCTCATGAGCTACCAACACGGCGCGGGAAACACCGTTGAGAAGCGCAGCCTCTTCCGCCGAGGGCTTGCCATCACCGTCATGCTCGGTGTCGGCATGTTCTGCACATCGCAGCTCGTCGCGTCGCCGCTTGCCGCGCTCTTTACCTCGTATGATCCCGAGCTCCAGCACCTTGCCACGCATGCGTTCAGGGTTTACAGCGTGTCGTTTTTGCTCATGGGCTTTGCCGACTTTGGCTCGGCTATGTTCACGGCGGTGGAGAACGGCAAGGTGTCGGCGGCCATATCGTTTGTGGACACAATCGTGTTCGAGGTGGGTGCCGTCCTGCTTTTGCCGCTCGTGCTGGGTGCCGAGGGTATCTGGTGGGCCATCAGCGTGGCCGAGGCCGCCGCGAGCCTGCTGGTGCTTGTGTGCCTGGCGCGCTTCGGCCGGCGCTATGGCTGGGTACGGCCCCGTTCTCGCCTCTAAAACTCGAAGTACGCCTGCGTAGGCGGCTTGACCGACAAGTCATACATGTTGCCGGCGCCGTGGAAGATCTTGAACGCGCGCAGGGTGGCGCGGCGCTCCGGGGTAGGGTAGAGCTCGTACATGTAGGGGTTTGCCTCAAGAAGTCTGGCGAGCACCGAGTCGGGCTCCTCGCGCACAGACCCTTGGATGGTGACGGCGACGCACTCCATGGTGGGCTTGCCGTTGGTGGCGCTCAGGCAGAGCTCGCCACGCGAGACAAGCCTGCGGTAGAAGCTCTTGCCTGCGTTGGTGGTGAAGTACAGGCCGCCATCGTCGAAGCCCATCATGTCGATGACGCAGGTCACGGGCCTGCCGTCGTCGTCCACCGTGGCGACGACGGTGGTGTGCATCTCGTTTACCACCATGTCGAAGCACCTACGCGCCAGCTCGGCGTCGCCTACGCTCTTGACGGCGGGGTCGTACAGGGGCGGCTGGGGCGTGGCTTGGGGCACGGGCACGGACGTCGGGGCGCCGTTGGTGGTGTTGGGCATGGAGGTCTCCTATCTTTTAGTTGTTGCATTTGGGAGCCGAATATCGAATGCTTCCGGGTGCAATGCAGACTCTGGCGGGCAGGGGTGCCGGCATGTCGGGTGAGGGGCGCGTCTCGCCGCCTCGAAAAGGAGAATGGCACCCTGCCCCGTTCGGGCAAGGCCGCGGATTAGCTGGATGAGGGGCGAGCGCGCCACCTCGGATCTCTTTTGGGAGGTTGCGGTCCCGGGCGTTCGGGCAGGCCCCGCCGCATCGCAGGAGGGAGCACGGATGATCTACGCGGGTGTGGACATCGCAAAGGTGGACCACGTGATAGGGGCGGTCGACGAGCGCGGCGGGGAGGCGTGCCGCCCGATGCCGTTCAAGAACACCGCCGACGGGTTCGAGCGCGCCCTTGCCTGGCTCGAGGGCTGGCCGAGTCGCCTTCGGGGGTGGTCGTCGGCATGGAGGCCACGGGGCACTACTGGATGGCGCTCTACTCGTTCCTCGTCGCCAAGGGCTACCCGGTCGCGGTGATAAACCCCGTGCAGGTCAAGGCGGTCCGCAGGCTCAAGGGCCTCGACAGGGTCAAGAACGACCGCATCGACGCCGGGCTCATCGCCGAGACGCTGCGGATAGGCCAGTACGACGAGACCAGGCTCGCCACCGACGAGGTGGCGTCGCTGAGGTCGCTGTCGCGCTGCCTGCAGTCGCTGAAGGGCGAGCTCGCCGAGGTCAAGACCCAGTGCGTGTGCCTGATGGACGCCTACTTCCCCGAGTACGACGGGATATTCTCGGACATGTTCGGCGCGGGCAGCCGCGCGGTGCTGTCCAAGTCCCCGCTGCCCTTCGAGCTGGCCCGCAGGAGGTCCGACTCGCTCTCCCGGGACATCGCCGAGGCGTCCAGGAGGGGCTCGAGGTCCGACGGGTACGCCGCCAGGGTCAAGGACGCGGCGAGGTCGTCGATAGGCGTGAGGCTGGGCCAGGAGGCGGCGTCCTTCCAGGTCAAGTCGCTGGTGAGGCAGATGGAGTTCATCGACTCGGAGTGCGCCCAGGTCGAGGCGAGGATAAGGGCCCTGCTCGACGCCGTGGAGCCGCTCGTCCTCACGATACCCGGCGTGTCCTACGTCACGGGGGCCCAGATCGTCTCCGAGATAGGGGACGTCTCGAGGTTCCGCAACGCGGCCGCCCTGGTGAGCTACGCCGGGCTGAACTCGTCGGTGAGCCAGTCGGGCAAGTTCGACAGCGGCGGCGGCCCCATAACCAAGCACGGCTCGCCGCACCTGCGCAGGGCGCTGTGGCTGGCGGCCAACCGCGCCCGGCAGTTCGACCCGGGCCTGAGGGCCTTCTACGACAGGAAGCGCGCCGAGGGCAAGCCCCACCGGGTGGCCGTGACGGCCGTCGCGAGGAAGCTGTGCCACATCGTGTTCGCGGTGATGCGCGACCAGAGGCCGTACGACCCAGAGGCAAGATGAGAAACCGACCCGCGGGCCGGGGCCCCGCCTGCGTATGCCCCGAAAACATTCGATATTCGGTTCTCAGGATGCAACTTTCCAACAGTTCACAGATTTCGGAAACCTAAGGTTTTGCTCTTGACTTCATATAGCTGGTCTCCTTTCGTTGGTTTCCTTAAGGTAGGATACCTGCTTTGGCAAGCGAGGGGAACTCCGGTTCTTTCATTGTTCCTCGCATGAGAGGGCGGAAACAAGGGCTACCCCGTTCCGCCCTGACTTGAGCATGGGCGAATTATTCAAGAGCCTCTAGTTGAACAACGACTTTGTCCGGGGTGCTGCCGTGAAGCTCGTCTTCGCTGAACGTGAAAGTGAAGCGCGTGGAGTTCCCGCCTCGTAAATGGGACAGCGGTTTTACATGGTTGCCGCTTTGTGTCGCAACTTCCTTGTCATGGTAGTCTTTGCAAGTCAGCGTGATTGTAAACGGCTCTATATCGGTGGAGGTTTCGTTCTGCACGGACACCTCTATGACATAGTTGCCGTCTTGCCAGTTTTTCGAGGATATCCGATAGGTGAGCTCGCTACATGGCAAGTAATCGACGGCAGCTGTGGTATTCGTGCCAGATTCGGGATCTCCCAGGAGAGCGAAACCTTGTTCATCAATCACGCATTCGTAATCCGAGCCGTGCTTCTTGAAGAACTTGTACGCAGCCTCTGCCTGGGAGCTAGATGAGCGGGTCAAGGTGCTGAAGTACGCGCTCCACCTGCAGAAACCCCCGGCTGGGATTTCCTCGGGGGTGTTCTCGTTGCTTGAACTGTATTTGCACCCGGTTCTGGTTATCTCACTGCCATTTACAAGCGCGACGTCGAATGAGGGGGATTTCAGGGATGCCGAAGTGCGGTTGACTACCCAGCCGAAGTGGCCAACGGAGTAAAAACCAACTTCTGAAGGAGACCAATAAGAACCGTCGTATTCTCTTATAAGGATATCCAGCCCATTGTCTCGTTG
>CAKUKJ010000234.1 GCA_934662525.1 uncultured Coriobacteriales bacterium
TGCTCAAACGTCGCATGAACACGACAGTCGCGCTGGAGAAGAGCCCGCTGCTGCGCTTTATCCCGCTGTTCGTGAAGGACCTGGTGCTCGAAGCTGCCGATCGCGTTGTGGCGCGCTCCACCACGGCCACGGTCTCGAACATCGGCCAGATCAAGCTCGACCCGGCGCTTGCACCCTATGTGCGCGACCTCAACATCCTGACCTCGACGACAGGTCTCAAGTTCACGCTGTGCTCGTTCGGTGGCGACCTGAGCGTGGGTATGGCGAGCGCCTATGCCAACCACAACGTGCTCAAGAACTTCTGCCGATTCTTCACCGCGCGGGGCATGGCGGCGCGCATGAACGTGAGCAAGTCGCGCCAGGAGCTTGCCGACGACGCGGCCCAGGCACAGTTCGAGGACGGCGTGCGCAAGCTGGGGGAGCGCGTGAACGAGGGGGCGCAGGGCAAATGAGGCATTGCGACAAGTGCGGCATCGATTTCACGGGCGATTTGGAGCGCTGCCCCCTCTGCCAGGCCGAGCTTTCCGGCAACGCGGCTCCGGCTGCGTTCCCTCCCAATGTGCTCAAGCGTTCGGGCACGCTGGCGCTGCGCGTGCTCGCCTTCGGCACGGGCGTGGCTGTGCTCGCCATGCTGTTCGTGAGCCGCATGGTGGCCTTGCCCAGCGGCGTCGCGCTCACCGTGTGCCTGGCCCTGCTCATCAACTATGCGTTCGTGCGCCACATCATCGGCCATGCGCCCGATTTCCTGCGGCTCGTGGCGCGCTACTTCCTCGTGCTCCTGGCTTGCTCGGCCGTGTGGTTCGCGCTTACGGGCAACCTCGTGGTGACGACGTTCGTTATTCCCTGCATCTGCCTGGTCGCCCTTGTGACCGATGCGGTGCTCGTGTGCGTGTTTCGCGGCGGCTTCGTGTCGGGCTATGCCAAGTACCTGCTGCTCGACGTGGTCTTCGGACTCGTGCCCCTTCTGTTTGCTGGTTGGGGCCTCGCTTGGAGTGACATCCCTGCCCAAATCAGCGCCCTCGTGGCTTGCGTGCTGCTCCTGGGCCTCGTCGTCTTCGAGCGCGAGCCCCTGTCCGCTGAGATACGCAAGCTGTTTGCAGCGTGAGGAGTGTTATCCGTTTTTTCGGCCTAAAAAGAGGCATTGTGTCACATTTTTCGGCCTAAAAAGTGGCATACTCATCTCTGCCGGAATTTTACGCCGCCTTTAGGAGGTCGCCATGAAGCGGGATGCAATCGAGAAACTGGATGCTTGGAAGGATTCGCATCGCCGCAAGCCGCTCCTTGTGAGGGGCGCCCGCCAGGTCGGGAAGACGTGGCTCATCCGGGAATTTGGGAGCACGCGGTTCCAGTCCATGGCATATGTCTCGTTCAAGGACAACGAGAACCTTTCGGCTGTCTTCGCGGGCTCTCTTGCGCCGAGGCGCCTGCTCGATGCGGTTTCCATTGATTCGGGCGTCCTTATCGACCCCAAGAGCACGCTTGTCGTCTTTGACGAGATTCAAGACTGTCCCAGGGCCATAGAGTCGCTCAAGGCTTTCAATGAGCAGATGCCCGAACTCGCCATCATCGGGGCCGGGTCTCTTTTGGGCCTTGCCATGAGGAGGGCCTTGTCCTTCCCGGTCGGCAAAGTCTCCTGGCTTGACATGTATCCGATGACCTTCCTTGAGTTTTTGGATGCGGTGGGCGAAGGGGCGCTTGCGGCCCAGCTAAGGCAGCACGCCGACATGTCATTGGTCGACTCGTTCAGGGAGCGCTACATCGATTGTCTGGGGCTGTACTATTTTGTCGGCGGCATGCCCGAGGCGGTGGCCGAGTACGCCCAGAGCGGCAGTCTCGATGAGGTCAGGACCGTTCAGCTGGAGCTGCTCGAGGGCTACGAGCACGACTTTTCAAAATATTCCTCTCCCTCGGAGGCCGAGCGCATTTGGCTTGTATGGCGTTCCTTGCCCGGTCAGCTTGCCAAGGAGAACAAGAAGTTCGTCTTTTCGGCGGTCAGGCCGAGCGGGAGGGCGCGTGATTTCGAGAGTGCCATCCAATGGCTCGTGGACGCGGGGCTTGCAGTGAGGGTCCCGCGCGTCTCAAAGCCGGGGATTCCGTTGAGCGGGTATGAGGACCCCTCTGCATTCAAGCTGTACATGCACGATGTGGGCCTTCTCGGGGCGAAGTCGGAGCTGAGCGGCAGGGCCTTGCTGAAAGGCAGTGGGTTCTTCACCGAGTTCAAAGGCTCCCTTACCGAGCAATATGTTTGCCAGCAGCTGGTTGCCATGGGCATAAAGCCCAGGTATTGGTCGGCGGAGGCGTCGAGCGGCGAGATCGACTTCCTTTTCGAGAAGGACTGTGTCTCCGTGCCCATCGAGGTTAAGGCGGAGGAGAACCTGCGGGCGAAAAGCCTGAAGGCGTTTTGCGCGAAATACGGCCTCGATAACGCCGTCAGGACGTCGATGTCGCCGTATCGCAGGGAGGAGTGGCTCACGAACGTGCCGTTGTATGCGATTAACCTGCTTGCATCGACCGCGAGCAGGTCGGCGTTCGGAGTTCATGCCCATTATTGAAGATGAGTTGGTGAGAAGTGACATTTTCCCTGCTTATCGTGTCAAGGTGAGCCGTCTCATTCTTCGAGTATGAGGGTCGAACGGCAAAGATTCATACCGGTCGCGGCATGGTGCGGGTGTCGGGTTTTCAGCAGGATAGGGGCCAGCCCGAACGAAAGGCGAGCCGGCAAGGGGCCGGCGGCGCGCGTTCGGAAACCTACCGTGTTGGAAAGGAAGACTATGTCCACCAGCATCACCCGCTCCGACTTCCTCAAGACCGCCGCCCTGGGCGCAGCCACGCTTGGCATTGCCGCCGGCGCCGCCGCGAATGCCACGCAGGCGCTTGCCGAGGATGCGCCCGCCGACCTTGCGCCCTTCGCGTTCACGCCGGGCACCTACGTCTCCAAGCAGTCCACCGGCTTCGCTGAAATGGATATCACCTGCAAGCTGTCTGAGGACGCCATCGAGTCGGTCAGCTACGACGTCACCCAGACGAGCCGTAAGGACTATTCTGAGAACTTCCGCGACGGTATCGAGGACCTGTGCAGCCGCATCGTCGAGGCCAACAGCCCCTATGTCGACGGCATCTCCGGTGCCACACTGTGCACCAACGTCACCATTGCCGGTGTGAAGGACTGCATGGAGCAAGCCGGCTATGAGTTCCCCGCCGAGGCTGCCTACGTCGTTGCCACGCCCGACTGGCTCGGCGACAAGCCCGAGATTGACGAGGCCGATATCGTGGACACCACCGAAGCCGACATTGTCATCGTCGGCGGCGGCAACGCCGGCCTGGCCTGCGCCGTGACGTCTGCCGAGGGCGGCAAGAAGGTCGTCGTCATCGAGGCCCAGGACGAGGACTCGATGTTCTGGTATGGCCTGCACCAGATCGGTACCGTCAACTCCCAGTTCTGCATGGACGCCGGTTGCCCTGAGATTGACAAGTCTGAGTTCATTGCCGACTGGCAGCGTCGCTCCCTTGGTTACACCAATCCCTGCCTGGTGAAGAAATTCGTGGACAACTCCGGCGAGATGGTAGACTGGCTCATGGCCAACTCCCCCGAGTCTGTCGTGAACTCCACCGAGGTCGAGCTCACCGAGGGCTGCGCCGAGGAGTACTTCCAGAACGGCGGTGACATCAACGGCTTCAAGTGCTGGAAGGGCACCATCACCTATCCCATGAATGCCGGCAGCTTCGGCGAGGGCGCAGGCGCGGGCGACGTGGCTCAGGAAAGCGGCGGCAAGGCCCTCATCGCCAAGTCCGAGGAGCTCGGCGCCCAGTGGTTCTGGGGCTATAAGGGCATCGTGCTTGAGACCACCGAGGAGGAGGTTCCCTGCAAGGTCGAGCAGGTGGGCGACGACGGCGTCGACGTCATCTCCGACGGCACCGAGACCCACACCCGCGTGACCGGCGTTATCGCCCAGGACGCCGACGGCGCCTATCACCGCTTCACCGGCGAGTCCATCGTCCTGTCTGCCGGTGACTACGGCGCGAACAACGCCATGTACCGCGAGCTGCAGCAGAACCAGCGCGAGCTGTTCGACGCCCACGGCCTGGACATCTCCACGATGCGCACCGCCGGCTTCGGCCGCGACGGCTCGGGCATCAAGATGGGCATGTGGGCCGGCGGCTCCATGGATCCCATCCAGCGAACCCTCATCTCGCCCGAGGTCGTCTACACCTCCGACAAGTACTCGGTGAACCTGCTCATCCGTCAGGGCACCTACCGCTTCGCCTTGTGGCTCGACTCCGACTTCCAGCGCTTCTGCGATGAGGAGTTCATGGGCTGCTTCGGCATCATCGAGCAGATGGAGCGCCGCAAGATGGGCCGCTTCTACGCCTTCTTCGACTCCAAGTACAAGACCCTGCTGTCCCGCTCCGCCCCCGAGCATTTCTGCGCCGGCCGCGACGACTCGCTCGATGAGACGCTGGCCATGTGGGTCGAGCGCGGCCCTCTGGGCGAGGAGACCGCCGGCGGCGCCGGCGAGACCACGTGGTCCACAGGCACGCCCTGCCACTTCGCGGCCAACACCTGGGAGGAGCTTTTCGAGTACATGGGGCTTTCCGACGACGAGGCCGCCGCTGCCAGGGCTTCCATCGACCGATACAACGAGATGGCCGCCGCTGGCAAGGACACCGACTTCGGTCGTGACC
>CAKUKJ010000235.1 GCA_934662525.1 uncultured Coriobacteriales bacterium
CGCATGTAGCGGGCCGGGTCCCAGTCGCCCGCTCCGGAGCTGCCGCCGGTCGCCGGCGCGTCGTCCGTCACGCCGACGAGACTGCCGCCCGCGAGCTGCCACACCTTGGCGAAGCTCCCCATGCACGCGACCACGCTGTCAAGCGAGGCGACCTCAACCTCGCGGCCCTGGTCGTCGGTCAAGGTGAGGGGAAGCGTGGGGTCCACGGCGGCCTAGGGCACCTCTCGGGCGTCGTCGGGAATCGCAACATGCTCGGCAACCGTGCCCGGCGCGGCCGTGTCGCCCGAAGCAGAGCCGGCAGCTGCGGCGGTCTTCGTGGCGCCCGAGGCGGCGTCGACGTCTGGCGACGCGTCGGATGCGGTCTGAGCCTGGCCGGACGCGCCGTCGGCGGCGTCGGCCCAGGCACTCAGGCTGCCGGCGCCAAGCCCCGCAAACCCGAGCATGGCCAGGGCGCATGCCTGGCGGCGGGTCAGGCCCGCCTTCGGTGCCGTCGGCGCCGCCTGGAGGGTCGTCTGGAGGTCCGCCTGCACAAAACGGGAGTCTTGCATCATCGTGCTTCCTTTCATATGTATGATTTGTTGCATATCTATATCGTGAGGTTGAGGCCGTGCGCGCAGTAGTCGTCCTGCGCCATGAAGTCGCCGTCGTGGTAGTAGGCTGCCCGTGCCCGGCAGCCGCCGCAGCCCTCGCGGTAGTCGCATGTGCCGCACGCCCCCTCGTAGCTGCGGGAACGCAAGCGCTCAAACACCGGGCTCGTCTTCCAAATCTCGTCGAAGGGCTGCTCGCGCACGTTGCCCGCCTCCTGCGTCATGTAGGCGCACGGGCGCACGACCCCCTCCGGGCTCACGATGCAGTAGGTGAGGCCCGCCAGGCAGCCGCGCTCGAAGCGCGTCTCCACACCGAGCTCCTTCGCCACGCGCGTGAACTGCGGAGCGCACGTGGGCTTGACGTCGATGGGCACCTCGGCCTGCTTGGCCATGATGCGGCGCAGCAGGCGCTCGTTGTCGGCCACCTTGAGCGCCGTGTCGTTGATGAACTTGCCGCGGCCCACGGGGATGAGGAAGAACACGTAGTGCGCGACGGCGCCCTGCTCTACGGCGAAGTCGGTGATGTCGCACACCTCGCCCTCGTTCCAGTCGAGCACCGTCGTGTGGATTTGGAAGGGAAGGCCCGCCTCGCGGCAGGCACGCATGCCATCGACCGTGGCCTGCCAGGCGCCCTCCATCCCGCGGAACGCGTCGTGGCGGGCGGCGTCGAGGCTGTCGAGGCTGATGCCCATGGCACATGCCCCGGCCTGCTTGAGGCGGGCGGCCACCTCGGGCGTGATGAGCGTGCCGTTCGTGCCGAAAACCGGGCGCAGACCCTTGCCTGCGGCGTAGGCTACCAGGTCGTAGATGTCGGGGCGCATGAGCGGCTCGCCGCCCGAGAAGATCATGATCTTGAAGCCGCCCGCCGCGATCTGGTCGATGAGCGTGCGCGCCTCGCCGGTCGTGAGCTCGCAGGCGCATGCGTCGGGCCGCGCGTCCTGATAGCAGTGCTTGCAGGTGAGGTTGCATTTGTTGGTGGTCATCCAAGAAACGATCACAAGGATTCTCCTTCCCCCGTGCGCGCAGGCACGCGGTAGCTTGGGTGCCCGCAGACGGGCATATATATATTGGGATTGAATGGGATTGAAGCAGTACGGCGCCAAGCGGCGGGGAGCAAACGCCTACCCGTCCGCCTCCTGCAGGGCGGCGGCGAGCTTGTCGAGATAGGCGGCCATCTCGCGACGTAGGCCGTCGAACGCGTCGCCGGACATGAAACCATCAGCGCTCGGACTGACGCCGGGGGCGGAACCGGCTGCAGAGCCGTCGGCATTCGCCCCACCGTCGGGGGCAGTGGGCGCAGGGCTGCCGGGTCCCATGCCATCGGCAGTTCCCCCTCCTGGCGCAAACGCGTCCTCTAGCAGGGAGAACCGCTCCTCAAGCGACCTGTGAGCATCGGCCGCGCGCAGTGCCGCCACCTTGCGTGCAAGCGCAAGGCTGGCAGGCGAGTCGAGGGGCTCACGGCGACGCATGAGCCCCACAGCCTCGGCGATAACACCGTGCCAGGCCTGCACCATGCAGCGCCTGCCCTCACCCGGGACGGGAGCCTCGTCCGCGATCCCGGCCGCCATGGCGCGCCAATCGGGCTGGGCCCCGGCATGCTCGGCATCGAGCATCGCCTGGCGCAGGCTGTTGAGCACCGCGTGACGGTGCAGCAGCGCGGCAAAGTCGCGCTCGGTCTGGGCGATGGCCTGGGAGAACACGTCATCTAGGGGGTCGCCGTCCGAAGGCACGCCACCGCCAGGCCTGCCAGGCTCCCCCGCGACGAACTCCCGGATCTGCCCGAGCGACAGCCCCGCGTACTTGAGGCACAGCACGCAATAGAGCCTGTCGAGGTCGGCGGGCGTGTACAGCCGCTCGTTGTGCGCGCCTTTCGCGCTCGGCGAGAGGATGCCCTGCTGGTCGTAGTACTGCACGCTGCGCACCGTGACGCCTGCGCGCCGGGCGACCTCCCCCACCGTCATATAGGTGCCCTCGCGGGCCTGGCCCTCTCCCATGCTGTGCCTTCCCTCTCCGCCATTCGTTCTCCCAGGCGTAAGAATGCCCCATGACGCTACGTCGCCGTCAATGCCAACAGGCGGTTATTGACGAATCGCAATAAGCGTGGGGGCCACAGGCGGGTGCGGACCAATCCAACCGCGCATCCTTGAATGAAAGGACGGATTGAATCTCGGACAATCGAGCACGCGCCGGCAGATGTATGATTGAAAAGGCCAACAATACACCCGATAATCGCGAGATATGGAAAGGGAACGCCGACATGCCGATGACTCCCATCACGTTCGCTAAACCCCTCCGCTCAGTTGCCGTTCGTCCTGCGATGGGAATAGCTTGCCTGACGTTGTGCGTCTCGGTGCTGCTGGACGGTTCTGCCTGCCTTTCGGGATTCCCCTGCCCGGGAGATACCGCAGTCGGGTTCATCAGCGCCGCAGCGGCGGGAATGACTGCCTATGCCTGCGCTTCATCACTGGGCAAGCTACTGTTCGCACGCTCAGATAGGCGGGAGACAACTGTCGCGCTGGTTGTACTGGGGGCAGCCAGCCTGTCTACCTTCTCCGTACTCAGCGCGTTTTCCCCTTGCACGCAGTTACAGGGAATCTTATTAGGAGTGGCGTTGGGTGTCGCTCTGGGACGCATTGGGGTTGCCTGGTATGAAGCAATAGCTTGCCTGAAGTCGGCAGGAGCTTTTGCGACAGTCGGTGCGGGCATGCTCATGGCCTCTCTCGCCAGGCTTGCAATGATATGCATGCCAGGATTCTTCCAGGCTATAGCCCTCTCACTGGCCCTTCTCGCATCGGCAGTGGCCCTTCCACCAACGGTCGCCGCATCCGTTTCGGCAGAGTGTCCGAGCGCCGGTGACCTTCTCGCCGACGCCAGAAGCCTGGTGAAAGATGACTGGCTGTTGCTAATGTACTTTGCTCCATTCGTCGTGCTCGTTGCCTTTAGCTGGAGAGGAACAATCTCGGGCGAGATGATGGCCAACAACCCCTCCGCGGAAACGTCGTGGGGTATCGCCTGCGGGTTTCTCCTAGCCGCGTGCGCGGTGTGGGCGCTGTCTCTGGAACGCCTGCGTCCGTGGTCGAGCACAGTCTATCTGTCTGCTCCCACGATGTGCCTCGCACTCCTCCTTATTAGCAGGTTCATTGGGACGTTCCAAGGAGGCGCGGCGCAGGTGGTGACGAATGTGCCCCTGGGATTTTCGATGGCGATCACCGGGGCCCTCGTGACATTGAGATTTTCAGGAGAGGAAGACAGCGGACCGGCGTTCCCGTTCTTCGTGCGTCTTATTGTCTGTATTCACGCCGCAGCTTTCCTGGCATGCTTTTTAGTCTGGCCAATTATGGGAGACGGGCTCGCAGACGGATTGTGCACATCGGCTTTCATCCTCTGCATGGCCGCCTCGTTTCTACACGTCGTTCATGACAGAAGCGACGAGGTACCCACCACGATGGGCGTCACCTTGGATTCAGTCGGCTCCGCAGTCGATATAGTGGAAGCACGGGTACAGGCACTTGCACGCCAATTCTGTCTTTCACCTCGCGAAACGGAGGTAATGAGCCTTCTTGCCCAGGGGTATACGACCATGTATATAGCCGAGAAACAGTTTATCTCGAACAACACGGTGAGAACCTACGCAAAGCGTATCTACCAAAAAATGGGGGTGTCCTCGAAGCAGGAGCTGCTCGAAATTGTCCACAGGGCCGAAAACGATCAGGAGCAGTGATGATGGGGGCAGCGTAAAAAGTATCGGCCTTGAAGGGGTTCATACGGCCGCGTCCCACCCAGATTACTGGATTGGAACGCGGCCCTTTTCTCGTGAGGGCATGTAAGGTCTTCTGCGCCTTTGACGCCCTGAAGAGGCTAGCCTCCTTCTAGACCCGGGCGACTGCATTTTTGCCGGCAACGTAGCCGTAGTACAGTGCCATAGAGTGACTCACGCCCTTGAAAGCGATGGGATACTGTACCGCAAAGCGGCTCCCTTGTACGTTGCCGGCCACGTAAATGCCTTCGATGATGTCACCGTCGGTGTTGTACACGTGGCACTCTTCGTCGGACTCTAGGCCGCCCATCGAGACGAGCATGTCTCCGAG
>CAKUKJ010000236.1 GCA_934662525.1 uncultured Coriobacteriales bacterium
GGGCCATGCCGGTGCCCTTACTGCGGCTCGAGCGATCAGCGCGTCGGCCACGAGTCGCCGCGCGTCGCGTCGCTGCCGACGCTCCGCCACGTCCACTGCCAGGCCAACAGTCCCTTGCGGACGCTGGACGAAGCGCGGGTCCGGCGCGAGGGCCGCGAGCCCAAGCCCGCGACGGCGACCCCGTCGACGGTCGCAGGCACGGCGAGCTTGGCCGACGTGCCCTCATACCCCACGATGACGGCCTTGCCGTTCGCATCGAGCGTGTACGAGAACGTGTCTTCGCCGACCTTTGCCAGCTTGGTCGCGGACTGGGAGTCGGGGCCTGCCGAAGACGCGGCGGCCGTGCCGGACGCAGGAGGTGCCTTCACGCTCACAAGCTGGGAGGACGAGCCTTGCGAGGCGGCTTCGGCCAAAGCCTCGGCGGGCTGGCAGGCTGCCATGATGAGCAGGGCCAACGCGGCGACGGGGATGGCGGCGACAACGCGCCTGCCGATACAGGAGGCGAACGCCATGACGGTCTCCTTTCTGCGAAGGGGGCCGCGCGACGGCACCCCTCAAGTGCTGTCAGCTGTGAGAATCCCTCGAGGCGACGCGCACACACTGATGACCTAACCCCCCACCGCGCGTATCGCCATGCGCTTGTGATTATACATCTTTGGAGCGTATGCGGCATATGCGCAGCTCGGTTCGTGGTACTGTAGGCCAATCGCAAAAAATGCTGCTTTGCAAGCAAGAAAAACGGGTTGTGCATCTAACGGAAGGGACGGCAAAAGGTGAGTATGGTCGAACTCGAGGAGCGCATTCGCCGCGACGGCACGGTGAAGCCCGGCAACGTGTTGAAGGTCGACGCCTTCCTCAACCACCAATGCGACGTGGAGCTCTTCGACAAGATGGGGGCGGCCTGGGCCGAGCACTTCGCCGGCAAGCCCATCAACAAGATCCTCACCATCGAGTCATCCGGCATCGGCATCGCATGCATGGCCGCGCGCCACTTCGGCAACGCGCCCGTCGTGTTCGCCAAGAAGACGATGTCCATCAACCTTGACGGCGAGCAGTACACCACGAAGATTCACTCGTTCACCAAGCAGAAGGACTTCGACGTCATCGTCACGAAGCGCTACCTCTCTGAGGACGACCGCGTGCTCATCATCGACGACTTCCTGGCGAACGGCTGCGCACTGCGCGGCCTCATCGAGATTTGCGAGAAGGCGGGCGCAACCGTGGAAGGCATCGGCATCGCAATCGAGAAGGGCTTCCAGCCCGGCGGGCGCGAGCTGCGCGAGGCCGGATACGACCTCGACTCGCTCGCCATCGTGCGGTCGATGGACGCCGAGACGGGCACAATCGAGTTCGCTTAAATCGTCATAGGAATCGCTGATGCTGCGTTCTACGAGGTCTCATGTACGTCCAGTACACATCGACCTCGTACGCCTTGCCTCAGCGATTCCTAGTTTTGAGGGTCATATACGTCCTGGCTTGTCATTGGGGCCTGGGACCCACTCGCGGGGTTCCAGGCCCACGTTTTCATTGTCCTGGGCAGGGGTGACGCACTCCATGCCGTGGAAGAACTCGCGGATCTGCGCCACGCTCACCGGGCGGAACTCGTTGGCGTCCACGCCCACGTCGTAGCGGCGATAGCCTCGGGCGCGCTGCAGCTCGTTGTAGTGCGCACCCGAGCTGTGGATGTGGCCGTGCACGTGCACGACGCCACGGAAGATGCCGTTCCAGGTCATGAACGGGTAATGGCAGGCGACGACGCGCGACTTGTTGTACTTGATGTCGCGATAGTCGTCGATGCGCTCGAAGAAGCCGGCGTCTTCCCAGTCGAGGTCGTGGTTGCCGCGCACGAGCTGCACATGCTCGCACCTGATGCCGCGCAGGATGCCGAGCACCTCATCGATACGGCCGTGCATCGACACGTCGCCCAGGATGCACAGGGTGTCCGTCTGCCCCACGCACTCGTTGATGTTGTCGATGAGCCCCTGGGCCATGGCGTCAACGGTGTCCCAAGGGCGCTTCGTGAACGTCAGGATGTTTTGATGGCACAGATGCAGGTCACTCGTGAACCAAAGCAAGGGGAACTCTCCTTTACGGGGGACGCTCGTTCAAATTGACAGCCGATTATAAGGCCCGATACGGCGTTTTGGTGCATGACACGCCCGGGTTTTGTGCTACCCTTTTGCCTTGTGACGGGGCCAAGGCAAATCGCAGGGGGTTGCTAAGGCGACGCGTGGGCGCATGGCGTCCATCGCACCTGCCCGCATGTACCGCAAAGCAACCAAAAGGAGGCATCGTCTCATGGAAGAGACCAAGGTCATCGAAGTCAAGCAGCAGATTCTCTGGGAGAACACCCAGGAGGCCGACCAGTGGCGCGCCAAGCTCGCCCGCGAGGGCACATTCTTCCTCGACGTCATGGCATCTCCGGGCGCCGGCAAGACCACGCTCATCCTGGCCCTGCTCAAAGAACTCAAGGCCCGCGGGCTTGAGTGCGGCGTCATCGAGGCAGACCTGGAGAGCGACGTCGACGCGCTCAAGATCAAGGAGGCCGGCGTGGCTTCCGTCGAACTCAACACCAAGGGCGTCTGTCACGTGGAGATGGGCATGGTGAAGCGCTCCTTCGCGGCCTTCGGCGACAAGCACTTCGACTTCATGGTGCTGGAGAACATCGGCAACCTCGTGTGCCCGGCAGACTTCGACACGGGAGCCCACACGCGCGTCATGCTGCTTTCCGTGCCCGAGGGCTACGACAAGGTGTACAAGTACCCGCCGATGTTCGCCGTCACCAACGCGCTCATCGTGACGAAGTGCGCCTACCTGCCGCTCAACCCCGACTTCGACATGGACGCCCTCAAGAAGCAGGCCCGCGCCCTCAACCCCACGACGCGCGTCTTTGAGACCGACGCACGCAACGGCCAGGGCATCTCCGAGCTGGCCGACTGGCTTGTGGAGATGCGCGACAAGACGCTGGCGCAGAGCAAGTAGACGCGGACGGGCAAGTCCCGTCGAAGCGCGCCAATCAGAAGAACGTCCAAGGCCCCGGCGGATTCGCTCCGCCGGGGCCTTGTTTGTCGCGGCCTCGCCTTGCGGGATGCGCCCCCTACTTCACACCTTGGGCGTCAAGCTCGCCGCACATCGCGCGGTAGGCGACGTCGGTGGAGGCGATGGCTGAGTCGCGCTCAAGCGAGCGCTCGTAGGCGCGCTGCTTCTTCATCTCGCGGAAGGCGACGTCGTCGGCCTCCTCGCGGGCAAGCTTGTCGGCACGACGGCGGGCGTTCTCCTGCGCCTCCTGGGCGCGGATGGCCGGTGCCGCCGCGCGCTCGGCGGCGCGGATGGCATGGATCTGGTCGCGCTCGGCCTCCAAAGCCTCCAGGTAGGCGTCCTGCAGGGCGGCAATCTGCATCGCGGAGCCAGAAAGCAGCTCGCGCTCACGAGCCTTGGAGCTTTCCACAATCGCGTTGCGCTCAAGACGTTGGGCGTCTTTGACCTGCCGGGCGCGGGCGCGCTCCTCCTTGCGGCGCGCACGGGCGGCGGCACGGGCCCGGCGCAGCTCGATGTCGGCGATCTCCTTGCACACGAGCCAGTCCTCGCGCAGCAGAGCCTCCTCGGTCACACGCTCCTTGGCCGCCTCCGACATCGCGTCGAAACGAGCCTGCGCCTCGTCGAGGCGAATCTGGCGCGTCTCAGCGCACAGCTTTTCCTCGTAGGCGCGCAACTCTGCCTCGCGGGCCTTGAGCGCCTCAAGCTCCTCGCCGCCCACGCCGGCACGCTGGGCGTCACGGCGGGCTACCTGGGCCATGGCGGCATCCTTCATGGCGATGCGGATGGCCTCGTCGCGGCCGTCCTCCACCTTGGCGCGCGCAGTTATGCGCTCGTCGGACGTCTTGATGTGCGCCATCTTGCCCTGCATGCGCTCCCAGCGAAGCTTGCGCAGGGCGCGCCTGTACTCGCGACGCAGCTTGACGGCCTTCTCGTGCGCCTCGACCCAGTCGGAACGGTCGGCGATGCGGGCAAGGCCGCGCTCGACAGCCATGTCCCACGAGACGCGCCTGTAGGCGTCCTCGGCCTCCTCGCGCTCATGGCGAAGCTCGGCAAGCTTGTGGTCGAGGTCGGCCGCGCTCTCACGGCGCAGCTTTCGCTGCTCGCCGCGCGCCTCCTTGCGCATCTCGGCCACCTTGGCGCGGGCCTCCACCCAGTCTGCGCGCCCCTCGGCACGGGCAAGCTCGCGGTCGACGTTCATCTGCCAGGCCTGCGCGCGGGCCGCGTCGTCCGCCGCAAGGCGTGCCTCGCGCATGCGGGCCACCTCGGCCGCGTCGGCAGCATCCTCGGCGGCATACTGCTCGCGCTTGCGCGCCTTCAGCTCGTGCAAGGCCGCACGCTCCAACGCACGCGACACCGAGCGCTTGGGCTGCACGACCGGGGCGGCAGGCTGGGACTGGGGCTCGCAGGCGGCGCAGGCAGCCTGCTCCCCTATCTGCTTGGACTCTTCCATGGCGCATCTCCAATCGAATCAGAAACGCATGTTGAGAAGACAAGGAAAGCCAGGAGCCGCTGCAACAAGGCGCGTGAAGGCGATGTGTACTGGATGTACATGAGCC
>CAKUKJ010000237.1 GCA_934662525.1 uncultured Coriobacteriales bacterium
GTCTTGTCCTCCTTCATGAAGCGGTCGCCGTTGTAGTCCACGATGATGTAGTTGTAGGGCGTGATGCCGTCGGTGGCGTCGGTGGAGATGGAGCAGTCCGCCTCGATGGAGGGCTTCATGTAGCACAGCGCCGCATGCTCAAGGGCGTGCATGTGCCAGATGTCGGCGCCGGCGGCCTGGGCCATAGGGAACCCGTCTCCCGTGTTGTTGGGTGTGCCCCACGGGAAGACGCGCACGCCGGGATTGTTGTAGTTGTACTGGATCTTGGGGTTGTTCTCGTAGCCTCCGCAAGAAAGGATGACGCCCTTGTGGGCCTTGAAGGCGCACTCATTGCCGTCGGCGTCCGTGGCGACGACGCCCACGACCTCGCGGGTTGCCGGGTTTTGCACGAGCCTCGTGGCGCGCATGGACAGGCGTACGTCAGCGCCCATCCCCATGGCGACCTCGTCGATGGCCTCGAACAGGTACATGCCTGTCACGCCCTCGCGTCCGGTGATGTAGCCGCCCTTGTACTCCTCGGGGCGCTTGTGGCCGTCGTTGGTCTCGTCGAGCCAGTTCATCTCGATGCCGTACTTATCGAGCCATTCGGGCGTCTCGTTGCAGTGCTCCATGTAGCCGCGGATGGTCTGTTCGTCGGCGCCTGCGCCGAATGCACCGTGGACGTAGGTCTCGTACCACTCGTCGACGTCGACATCTACGCAGGTATGGACATGCCCGCCCGATGCGGCGGTGGAGCCGCCGTCGCGCTCCGAGGACTTCTCGAGCGTGATGACAGAGGCACCTTCGTACAGGCCGGCGATGGTGGCCAGCGCGCCTGCGCCGCCGTAGCCCACGACGATGAGATCGGCCTCGTCGGTCCAGGTTTCAGGCATCCAATCCTGCGCGGGCGCGGCTTCGTCGGCAAGCGCGCTGCCGGCTGCCAGCGCGGTGGCGGCCGCCGCCGCGCCTGCGCCCCTCACAAGGTTGCGGCGGGAAATGGAGGAGTTCGATGTGTTCATGTGCTGTCCCCTTTCGTCATCGAATTGAGCGGCGCGCTGCGAAATGTGGTTTGCTGCTCGAGCGCATTTGCAACAATAGGCCCCCGTGTTGGCGTCGAGGTACACGATGGGGGTAGTCCCGTTTTATGTCATGCCTGGTAGAGTGCGCTACCCGCAACGGGTAGCGGTAAGTTTGTCAAGCTTTACGGGCTGCATGCGCGCGCCCTTGGTCTATGATGGGCGCCATGGAGGGCTGAGTGCGGCCCTGTGAGTCCGTCTGTTGGTAGTCGTGATTGCTGCGAGTTGCACCGCC
The DNA here is from genome assembly GCA_934662525.1 of uncultured Coriobacteriales bacterium. Lineage (GTDB taxonomy): Bacteria > Actinomycetota > Coriobacteriia > Coriobacteriales > UMGS124 > UMGS124. The sequence goes on from CAKUKJ010000237.1 coordinate 1,291, forward strand.
TGTCGGACCTAATCGTCGTGTATGAAGGGATAAACGAAGGTCATGCTCGATGCGTTCAAAGCATTGCGCCAGGAAGGCGCGACGTTGCCCATAGTCGGGCTGGCCCTCGCGCATGCGTGGATTCTCGCACCGTTTCTGAGCGGCGAGTCCTTTTATATATGTTTCCACTTGGGATTCAGCTGCATGCTGTTGCTATGCGCTGCGCTGTACCATCGTCGGCCGCAGGGCTCGTGCCTTGCGGCCGTGATGCCGTGGATCGCCGCCGCGTTCATGTGCTTGGGCACCGTTGCTGTGTTGGTGACGCAAGGCAACCTCGAAGGTCTTGACGAGGTGTGCGGCATTTTGGGGGGCGCGGGCAGCGGGTACTGTTTTGTGCGCTGGTTCGAGGTGTTCTGCCGCCTTACGCCAAAAGTCTCTGTCGACGCGACGTTGCTCTCCTTTTCAATCTCTGGCTGTGTCCGACTGATGCTCGTCGTGTTGCAGGCCTTCTTGCCGCTGGCGTTGCTCGTGCTCCTTGTGTGCTTTCCGGTGTGCTCCGCAATCCTTTTGACGCGCTGTGGGGGAGGGGACGGAGCTGCTGAGGGCCATGTGTGGGAAAAGACTGTCAGACCGGCTGTCGGCGGGGCCGGTGCTGATATGGCGTCCGCGGCCCCGTCTCGCTTCAAGACTCTGGCATATGCGGGCAAGGCTACCAGCGCAGCCGCCCGTATAGCTGACGTTTCGAGACCGTTCCCTGGCTGGGGATTGTTCGTCGTCGGTCTTGAGCTTGTCGCGTATGGCCTGGCATTCGGTGTTTTGCGTAATGGGATAAACGAATGGTCGTTAAGCAAGCCGTCCATGCTGCTTGGGCATATGCTTCGCATCGTGCTGCCGCTGCTGCTGTTCTGGTGGCTCCAGGCCCGTTCTTGCGGGCAAGAGAGCGGGTTTTGCCTGCGTGTGGCGTTTCTAGTTGTTGCGGTGGCGCTGCTTGCGATTGTGTTCCTGACCGGTCTTGCCCAAAGTGCCATCTCTGCGATTGTTTTAGCGGCACGCAGTTTCATCTCGGTGCTCATCTACGTGCGTCTGTTCGACATTGTGCATCGCCGTGGCACGCATCCATGCGTGGCTTTCGGTATCGGTCGTGCGTTATACGAGATTGGCCTCGTATGTGGGTTACTTGTCTACGACACGCTGCTCGTGCAGACAGGTCTGACTACCATTCCGTTCAACATCACCTACTTTGCAGTGTCGTGCATTTTGCTCGTGATGCTCGGCAGCTTTATCAACGCCATGCGTTTGCCGGTGTTCCAGCCCGTCGCTGCTGTGCAGGCTGTGGCTCCTGCCACGGTGGAGACGCTCTCGCTCGACGAAGCCTGCGCGCGGCTGGTGGGGGAGTACGGCCTTTCGGAGCGCGAGGCCGAGGTCATGCGGTTTATCTGCATCGGGTACACGAAGCGGCGCATCGCCGAAACCCTCAGTCTCTCAGAGGACACCGTTCGGTACCATACGAAGTCTCTTTACCGCAAGCTTGACGTGCACAGTCGTCAAGACCTACTCGATCTCGTAGGGATAGGGTAGGCTAAGGAGAGAAGGCGGGCGAGAACCATATTCGGAGTGTCTTGCCGTCGCCCGCCGCAGAATTTTTCGGTTTGTGCCGGGTCTTTAGTCGCTCAACCCGAACATGGGCGACCAGGGATCCATGTGCACGACGGGGGTATCGGGGCTGTCCCAAGCGGCCAGCACGTCGGCAGGCACGTAGTCACGATGGACGATTGCCTGGCCCACGTAGGCGTCGAACCAGCGGTCGGTGATGACGAAGTACCCGCCGTTGCAGGCGTCCTTGCCCCAGCTGTTCTCCACGCGCCACGCGGTGGGTTTGCCGGTCGCGTCGAGGTTCACGCCCTGGAACGTCATGGCGTGGTTGAGCTCGGTCTCGCGCGCATCGAAGCTCGTGGCCTTGTCCAGGCTGAGTTCCAGGTCGAAGAGCGCCTCGTAATCGAGCGTCTCGGTGTCGAGCAGGCCGGTGGTGAGCCCGTCGGCGAACCCGCGCTCGCGGGTGCTGACGCAGTTGATGTGCGGCTCGAAGCCGCCCGGGCCCAGCAGGCTGATGAAGATCTGGAACAGGGCTCCGGTGAGGTCGTTGCACCGGAGGGTGGCGAGCAGGTCGGGCACGAGGAAGGCGAGCAGCTGCGGGAACTCGTTGGCCCGGTGCGCGACCGGCTCGATCCCGTTCTTGAGGTTCTCGCCGAGGACGAGGTTCGGGTCGTCCTCCTCCGTGGCGCGGCCGATGTCGAGGACGCCGCGCTTCGGCAGCCCGGGGCACGGGTCGTCGGCCGTGGCCGGCGGCGCCGCCGGGCCCCCGAAGACCGTGATCGTCGTCGGTCGGGTGACCTGGGTCCGGGACTCCACCCAGACCTGGTGGGTGCCCGCGGACAGCGTTGGCAGCTCGACCTGGATCCGGTTGCTGTCGCTGCCGGGCTGGGCGGGCAGCCGGTGGGTGCCGTCGATGACGGCGACGACCGGGGCGTCGGTGGGCAGCGGCGCCGACCGGAGCCGGAAGCCGCCGCGCCGCAGCACCAGGAGGTCGCCGTCGGTCGGTGCGCGGTAGTCGCCGTCCTCGGGGACGATGAACAGCCGGCGGTCGGTCGGGCCGGGGTAGGCGGCGTCGGGGTCGACGGAGTCCGGGTCGAGGACGCAGATCTCCTTGCTGCTGCCGGCCTGCAGGTCGCCCCGGGTGACGGCGAACGGCAGCATGCCGGCGCCCTCGGGGGTGCCGATCCGCGCGGTGGCCGCCTTCGTCACGGTGATGTTGTCGGCGCCCAGCGACCGGCCGAGGCCGAACTTGATCTCCGTCGGCGGGAGCTTGACCCGGATCGCGGTGGCGTCCTCGCGGTCGCTGCCGATCGTCTCGGTGGGCCCGTAGACGCCGTCGCCGCCGCGCGGCTGGTCGTCGTCCCGGTAGAGCCAGATCCCGCCGTTGTCCTCGCGGTTGTCCGTCACCCAGCTCGGGATCCCGGCGCTGAGGTCGCGGCAGATCGAGGTGTCGTCCCAGTTCGGCAGCCGGTTGGCGTCCGAGCACAGCGAGCTGTAGGCGCGCTCCCGGGCGTCGGCCGCCGCCGGCAGCGCGGTCGCCCCCGCCAGGGCGGCGACGTCGGCGACCGACTGCAGCTCGTTCCGCTTGGTGTAGACCTGGCCGAAGTCGACGGCGAGCGCGGCGAAGCCGAGCAGGAACGTCGACACCGAGATCGCGACGAGGATCGCCACGGCGCCGGCGTCGTCGTGCATCCGCCCCAGCGTCGTCGGCGACGTCGCCCGGCGGGA
>CAKUKJ010000238.1 GCA_934662525.1 uncultured Coriobacteriales bacterium
GGCGCGGCCCAGGCTAATCGGCATTCGGAATCGCCTCCACACCAGGCAGGGCCTTGCCCTCGACGAGCTCCATGGACGCGCCGCCGCCCGTCGAGATGAACGTCATGCCGGCTTCCAGGCCGAACTTCTTGACGGCGGCCGCAGAGTCCCCGCCGCCCACGACGGACGTGCACCCCGCGTTGGCCGCGATGGCCTCGCCCACCGCACGCGTGCCCGCCGCGAAGGCGTCCATCTCGAACACGCCCATGGGGCCGTTCCAGAAGACGGTCTTGGCGCGGGCGAGCTCGGAGGCGTACAGCTCGCACGAACGGGGGCCGATGTCGAGCCCCATCCAGCCGTCGGGGATCTTGTCGGCGTCAACGACCTGCGTGGACGCGTCGGGGGCAAACTTGTCGGCAACGACATAGTCGACGGGCAGCACGATGCGGCAGCCGCGCTCGGCGGCCTTGGCGAGCATCTGCCCGGCGTGCTCCACCCAGTCGGGTTCCACCAGCGACGAGCCGATGGGCAGGCCCTGGGCCTGCATGAACGTGAAGCACATGCCGCCGCCGATGAGCAGCACGTCGACCTTCTCGGACAAGGCGTCGATCACGCCGATCTTGTCGGAAACCTTCGAGCCGCCCAGGACGGCGACGAAGAGGCGCTGCGGGTCTGCGAGCATGCCCGTGATGGTGTCGACCTCCTTGGCAAGGAGAAGGCCCGCGTATGCCGGCAGGATGGCAGGCACGCCGGCCACGGATGCATGCGCGCGGTGCGCGACGCCGAACGCGTCGTCGACATAGACGTCGCCAAGCTTGGCGAGGGCGGCGGCGAAGGCGGGATCGTTCTTCTTCTCGCCCTTCTCGAAGCGCAGGTTCTCGACAAGCAGGACGTCGCCGTCGGCCAGGGCGTCGGTGGCCGCAAGGGCCTCGGGGCCGCAGACGTCGCGCACGTAGGCCACGGGCGCTCCGAGAAGCTCGGAGAAGCGCTTCGCGACGGGCTCCATGGAGTAATCGGCCTCGAAGCCCACACCGGCCGGACGGCCCAAGTGAGACATGCACACGACGCAGGCGCCGCGTTGGCGCAGCAGGTTGATAGTGGGCAGGGCCGCGCGGATGCGCGTGTCGTCGCCTACGACGCCGTCTTTGACAGGAACGTTGAAGTCGACGCGGACGATGACGCGCTTGCCGGCGACGTCGGCGTCCTCGACGCTGCGTTTGTAAGACATGCTTCCTCGATTCAGGTCGTGCGCCCCGCAAAGACGGGGCGCGGCGATAAACGCTGGGATTGTACCGCAAGGCGAGCCGGGAGCCGCTTTGCGCACCTGCCGTTCAAACTGAACGCCGCCCAAGTGCCCGCGAGGGCCATTGAACGGCGTTGGAAAGGCGCGCCGGCGCACGGATCGGGAGGCGCTTCCTTACTTGTAACGTTTTCAGATACGCCTAGCGCGTCGCGACAATCTTCGCGAGGTCGAGCAGGCGGCAGGAGTAACCCATCTCGTTGTCGTACCAGGCCACGACCTTGACGAGGTTGCCCTGCCCGCCAAGCACCATGGTGCAGCCGGCGTCGAAGAGGCTCGAGCACTTCTCGCCCACGACGTCGATGGAGACGAGCGGGTCCTCGGAGTAGTCGAGGATGCCCTTGAGCGTGCCCTGCGCCGCAGCCTTCATGGCGGCGTTGACCTCCTCGACGCTCACCTCGCGGTCGAGCTCGGCCACGAGGTCGACCATGGAGCCGTCGGGGGTGGGAACGCGGGCGGAGAAGCCGTCGAGCTTGCCTTTGAGCTCGGGGATGACGAGGCCCAGGGCCTTGGCCGCACCGGTGGTGGTGGGGATGATGGACTGGGCGGCGCCGCGGGCGCGGCGCAGGTCGTTGTGCGAGTTGTCGAGCAGGCGCTGGTCGGTAGTGTAGGAATGGACGGTCGTCATGAAGCCGCGCTTGATGCCGAACGCGTCGACGAGGACCTTTGCGACGGGAGCCAGGCAGTTCGTGGTGCACGAGGCGTTGGAGACGATGTCCATCGTGGCGGGGTCGTACTGGTCGTCGTTGACGCCCACGACGAACGTGCCGTCGATCTCGCCCTTGGCGGGAGCCGAGAGCACGACCTTCTTGGCGCCGCACTCGATGTGGCGACGAAGGTCGGGCGCGGAGCGGAACTTGCCGGTGCAGTCGAGCACGACGTCGACGCCCAGCTCGCCCCAGGGAAGCGCGGGGATGGCCTTGGGCTCGCGAGCAGAAAGGCCGCGGACGCGCTTCTCGCCGTCGACGATGAAATCCATGCCGTCCACGGTGAGCTCATGGGCAAGCTTGCCGTGCACCGAGTCGCGGCGGCACAGCTGCGCCATGGCCTCGGTCTTGCCCAGGTCGTTGATGGCCACGACCTCGATATCGGGATCGTCGAGAGCGGCGCGGAACGCCACGCGCCCGATGCGACCGAAGCCGTTGATACCGATTCTGACCGTCATGCGATGATCCTCCTTTGCGTGGGCTCGCGCCCAACGGGACAGATAAAAGCTAGCACCCTATCTCCGGGGCCTTTAACGAGATTGTAACGTTTGCGCAAGCCTCAGGCGCCGCCGCTCGCCCGCTGCTCGGCGAGTAGCTGCTCCAAACGGCGCACGCGGTGGGCGACGGCCGATTTCGACAGCGGGGGGTCGGCGATGGTGCCCAGCTCGCGAAGCGAGAGGTCGGCATGGGCAAGGCGCAGGTCGCAGAAGTCGCGCAAGGCCTTCGGCAGCTTGTCGTAGCCCACCTCGGCGATGACCTGCTCCACGAGCAGCGTTTGGCTGCCTGCGGCCGCCGCGGCCTTCTTCTGGTTGGCAAGCTCGGCGTTTACCAGACGGTTCGCATCGTTGCGGGCAGATCGCACCGCGCGCACCCGGGCCATCTTGAGCGCGCAGCGGGGCGCCCCCAGCGCCGCCAGCATCTCCTGGATGCCGTCGGCGCTCTTGTGGTAGATGACGAAGGAGCCGCGCCGCTTGCCCACGCGCGCCGCCAAGCCCACGCGCTCGCACATGGCGGCGATGCCGTCGGCGATGGAGCGGGTCTGCGCCACAATCTCCATATGGGCGTCTGCCGTGTGCGGCTCGGAGACGAACCCGCCCGCCAAAAACGCCCCGCGCAGATACGCGAAGGCCGCGGCGTCGCTGCCCACGAGGGCCTCGGGGATGTCGCGCGCCAGACCGTGCTGCGCCGTGAGCACGCCCATGTCTATGAGCGCCTCCTCCAGACCCTCCTGGTCGGGCACGCTGATGAGATAGTTGCGCGTCTTGTGCAAGACCGACCTGCGCACCGTGAGCTGGCACTCCAGGGGGCGCGAGCCGTTGAGCAGCGTATATGCCACGCGGGCCACCGAGCCCGTCTCGGTGGTGAGGGCGAGCTTGAAGCGCCGTACGCCCGACAGCGACAGCGTGCCGCAGATGCGCACGATCGCGGCGAGCTCGGCCAACTCGGCAGACGCGCCGCACTCCACGCGCGACAGCTCGTCCTTTACCTCTGCCGTGAACGACACGTCTCGATCACCCCCCGCAGGGCGCACTCCAACTTGCCCAGGTCGTGCCAGGTGGGATGCAGCGGGTCGGAGAAATCGCGAGTCACGACGAGCGGCACGCGGGCCTGCAGACGGCGCAGCGAGTCGTCGGTGAGGGGCACGGGACGGAAGAACTCCCCGCCGGCGCGGGCCTCGCGCTCGGGAACGCCCTGCGTGATGGCATGGAAGCGGCGAGTAGCGAGGCTGGAGTCGGTCTGGGAGGGCCTGTGGAGCAGCACGACGTCGAGGCAGCCCTCCATGCCGTGCGCCAAGAGCGCCTCCACGTACTCCTCGGCGGCAAGGCCCCAGGTCTCACCCTGCATGTCGGCCATGGAGCACACATAGACCTTCGGCGCGGGCGTGGCGCGCAACGCGTCGCGGATGCCGGGCACGAGGATGTTGGGGATGACGGAGGTGAAGAGCGACCCCGGGCCGAGCACCACGATGTCGGCCTCGAGGATGGCGCGCACGGCGGAGTCGGTCGCCTGGGGGGTGCGGGGCGAGAGCCACACCTGCGAAAGGGCGCATGGGCCCGAGCCCAGCGTCGCCTCGCCCCTGAACTCCATGCCGTCGCGCGTGCGACCGCAAAGCACGACGTTTTCCAACGTGGAGGGGCACACCCGGCCGTAGCAGCCCAGCATCTCGCCGCACAGGCGCACCGCCTCGGCAAACGAGCCGGTCTCGGCGGCGAGGGAGGCGAGCATGAGGTTGCCCAGCGAGTGGTTGTCGGCAAACGAGAAGCGGTGCTCGAACGCGCGGGCAAGGGGGCCGGTGGGCTCGGCCGCCATGGCCACGAGGCACTTGCGGATGTCGCCGGGCGGCACCATGCCCATCTCCTGGCGGATGATGCCGGTGGAGCCGCCGTCGTCCGCCATGGCGACGATCGCCGTCACGAAGCAGCCGGCGGCGTGCAGGGCGCGGATGGCGTTTGGCTGGCCTGTGCCGCCCCCGATGGAGACGGCCTTCACCTGGCCGGGAAGGGGATGGGCGCTCATGGGGCACCTAAGCCTTGCCGCGGCGCGACAGGTCGCGGTCGCCGGCCGTCACGTGGTAGCCCCGCTCGGCGAGGTGGGTTGC
>CAKUKJ010000239.1 GCA_934662525.1 uncultured Coriobacteriales bacterium
CGGGAACGGGCGGCCGACCGAGGCAAAGAAGGAGGACTCCTCGGGCAGGGTGCCCGAGTCGGACACCACGGCGAAGGCGTTCATCTGCAGGCAGTTGTAGTCGTGGAACCCCATGGGCTCGTGCATGCGCACGCGGGGGTCGAGCTCGAAGCCCGTGGCCTCCAGGCGCCTGCGGGAGCGGGGGTGGCAGGAGTAGAGGATGGGCATGCCGTACTTGTCGGCAAGCGCGTTGATGGCGGAGAAGAGGCTGGTGAAGTTGGCCTCGGTGTCGATGTTCTCCTCGCGGTGCGCCGAGAGGAGCATGTAGCGCTTCGGCTCCAGGCCCAGCTCGTCGAGGATACCGGAGGCCTCGATCTTGGGCAGGTTCGCCCTGAGCACCTCCGCCATGGGGCTGCCCGTCACGAAGGTGCGCTCCGGGGCGCAGCCCGTGAGCGCCAGCCAGCGGCGGGCGTGCTCGGAGTAGGCCATGTTCACGTCAGAGATGACGTCGACGATGCGGCGGTTGGTCTCCTCGGGCAGGCACTCGTCCCTGCACCTGTTGCCCGCCTCCATGTGGAAGATGGGGACGTGCAGGCGCTTGGCGGATATGGCCGACAGGCACGAGTTGGTGTCGCCCAGGACGAGCAGCGCGTCGGGCTTCACCTGCGCCATCAGCCTGTAGCTCGCCGCTATGATGTTGCCAACCGTCTCACCGAGGTCTGCGCCCACGGCGTCGAGGTACACGTCGGGCTCGCCCAGCCCCAGGTCGCGGAAGAAGATGCCGTTGAGCGTGTAGTCCCAGTTCTGCCCGGTGTGGGCGAGCAGGCAGTCGAAGTGCCGGCGGCACTTCTTGATGACCTCCGAGAGCCTGATGACCTCGGGGCGGGTGCCCACGATCACCAGCAGCTTCAGGCGGCCGTCGTCCTTGAAATGGATGTCAGAGTAGTCCTTCGCCATGCGGCTAGACCTCCTCGTGGTAGGTGTCGGGCCTCTCCGGGTCGAACGCCTCGTTGCACGTCATGACGGTCACGAGGTCCTCCGTGTCGGAGAGGTTGGTGATGGAGTGCGTCCAACCGGGGACCATGTACACAGACTCGATCCTGTCGCCCGAGACCTCGAACTCCACTACCTCGCCCGTCGAGAGGTTGCGCTCGCGGATGAGGCCGTGGCCGGCGACCACGATAAACTGCTCCCACTTGCTGGCATGCCAGTGGTTGCCCTTGGTGACGCCCGGCTTGGCGACGTTCACGGAGACCTGCCCGCAGCCGCGCGTGCGCACGAGCTCGGTGAAGGAGCCGCGGGCGTCGCGGTTCATCTTGAAGGGGTATTTGAACCCCTCCTCGGGCAGGTACGTGAGGTACAGCGAGAAGAGCTTCTTGGCGAAGGAGCCCTCGGGCATCTCGGGCATGAGGAGCGTCTCGGGCTGGGCCTTGAACCCCTGGAGCAGGGAGACAATCTCCCCGAGCGTCGCCTTGTGGGCGCCAGGCACGTAGCAGTAGCGCCCCTCGGGGTCGGCAACGGCCTCGACGCCTTCGAAGCGGCAGCGCCGCTCCTTGCCCTCGAGGAGGTCGAGCATGCCCTGCACCAGGTCGTCGATGTAGAGGAGCTCGAGCTCGACGGAGGGGTCGCTCACCGTGTAGGGCCGGTCGTTGGCGACCGCCCAGCAGAAGGTGGAGACGGCCGAGTTGTAGTTGGGGCGGGAATGGCCCATGAGGTTGGGAAAGCGGTAGACGGCCACCTTGGCGCCCGTCTGCTCGCCGTAGGCGAAGAACAGCTCCTCGCCCGCGAGCTTGGAGCGGCCGTACTCCGAGTCGCCGAAGCGGCCGGCGAGCGTCGCCTGTACCGAGGAAGAGAGCATGACGGGGCACGCGTTACCCGCCGCCCTGAGGGCGTCGAGCAGTCGCGAGGCGAAGCCGAAGTTGCCCGCCATGAAGTCGGCCGGGTCCTCGGGGCGGTTGACGCCGGCCAGGTTGAACACGAAGTCCGCCTTGGAGCACCACTCGGCGAGCTGCTCGGGGGTGGACCGCACGTCGTACTCGAAGACCTCGCCCACCCGCAGGCCCGGGCGCGTGCGGTCCTTCCCCTGGCTGATGTTCCTCAAGGCGCGGCACAGGGCCGTTCCTACCATGCCCTTGGCGCCGGTGACCAGGATGTCCATCACTGCACCGCCTCGTGCTCACGGCCCTCGAGGGCCAGGCGCACGTACTCGGCGGTCTTGATCTTGGCGACCGTGCCGGCAACGTCGAGGCGCTCGGTGTTGTGGGAGGTGTAGGCCTCGTCGGCCTGGGTGCGCACCTCGCCCGAGACGACGAACTTGTCGTAGTTGAGGTCGCGGGAGTCGCAGGAGACGCGGAAGTACTCCCCCATGTCCTCGGCCCTCAGGCGCTCCTCGCGGGTCATGAGGGTCTCGTAGAGCTTCTCGCCGTGGCGGGTGCCTATCACCTGGGTGCCCACCCGGCCGAACACCTCCTGCACCGCCTCGGCCAGGTCGCCTATCGTGGAGGCGGGCGCCTTCTGGACGAACAGGTCGCCCGGGCGGGCGTGCTCGAAGGCGAACCGCACGAGGTCGACCGCCTCGTCGAGGTTCATGAGGAAGCGGGTCATGTGGGGGTCGGTGACCGTGAGGGGCTCGCCCTTGCGGATGCGGTCGATGAAGAGGGGGATAACCGAGCCCCTGCTGCACATGACGTTGCCGTAGCGGGTGCAGCAGATGGTCGTGCGGCCCGCTCCGTTGCGGGCGTTGGCGTAGATGATCGACTCCATCATGGCCTTGGACTTGCCCATCGCGTTGATGGGGTAGGCGGCCTTGTCGGTGGACAGGCACACGACCCTGCCCACGCCCTCCTCTATGGCGGCGTGCAGCACGTTGTCGGTGCCGATGACGTTGGTGCGCACCGCCTCCATGGGGAAGAACTCGCAGGAGGGAACCTGCTTGAGGGCCGCGGCGTGGAAGACGCAGTCCACCCCGCGCATGGCGTCGCGAACCGAGCGGGCGTCGCGCACGTCGCCGATGAGGAAGCGGACCTTCGAGGCGAGCTCGGGGCTCCTCTCCTGCAGGCGGTGGCGCATGTCGTCCTGCTTCTTCTCGTCGCGGGAGAAGATGCGTATCTCCGCCAGGTCGGTGCGCGCGAAGTGCTTGAGCACGGTGTTGCCGAAGCTGCCCGTGCCGCCCGTGATCATGAGGGTCCTGCCGGTGAAGGTGTTCATCTGTTACCTTTCATGCGAGCCAAATCATCAATAATTGCAGCAAGTCGAGAGAAGAACCTCTCGCGAGAGAAGCGCTCCGCGTAGAGGTGCCTGGCCTTTCCCGCCATGTCCGCACGCTCGTCGGGGTCGAGTCCCGCGAACCGGCGCATAGCGGCGGCCAGCGCCTCGGGGTCCTCGGCGGGGCACGCGATGCCGCACCCCGAGTCGGCGACTATCTCGCCCACGGTGCCGTCCACGGCGCACAGGACAGGCCTGCCCGCCGCCAGGTAGGACTGAAACTTGCGGGGAATCGTGTACACCGGCACGAGCGAACCGCCCTCGGCAGGTTTGGAGAGCGTGAGCAGCATGGCGTCGGAGCCTGCGTAAATCTCGGGCATCGCCTCGACAGGCATCCTTCCCGTGAACTCCACGTTTGAGGTGCCAAGCTCTCCGGCGAGCGCCTTGCAGGCATCAAGCCGCGAGCCTGAACCCACAATCCGCACGCGAATACGCTCACCAGTCAGGAGCGACGCCGCGCGGACTATCGTCTCCACGCCCTGGTTGCCACCCACGTTGCCCGCGAAGGTGAAGACGGTCTCTCCTCCATCGCCGGCGGCATCCGCTACGCCCTCGAACGCCTCCTCCGCAAACTGTGGGAGCCAGACCGTCCTTAGGCCGGGCAGCTCTAGCTGCTCGTCGAAGTACCTCGTGAACCCGGGGGACGTCACCGCCACCATGTCGGCTCTGCCGTAGATGCCGCGCGAAACGCGGTGCATGACCCTGTACGGCAGACCACCACGGCTCATACCGCCCGTCAGCAAGTCCTCAGGCCACAGGTCGAACGACCACAGCAGACAGGGCGCGCCCTGCCTCTTGGCGATGCGCAGCGCCGGCAGCGCCATGAGGACAGGCGAAAACTGCACGCACATCACGAGGTCGTAGCGCCCGTCCATCGAGGCACGCGTGGCCCAAGCGGAAAGTGGGAACGAGAGGTAGTTGGCAACACGCCTCAGCTTGTTGAGACCCTTGAGGTCTGCGCCGCGAGCGATAATGGGAACGCGCACCACGCGCACGCCGTCCACGACCTCGTCCCTGTGGGCACCATGGCGGTAGTCCTCACGCACGACCCCCTCGGGGCAGTTGGGCAGTGCGGTCAAAACGGTCACCTTGTAGCCTCTGCGCGCGAGCTCCTCACAGGTTTCCGAAACGTTAAAGGGCTCCGGCTTATAGTGCTGGCAGACGACGAGGACGCTCCTGGCGTGGGAACCGTTTGAAGCGCAATGCTGGTTGTCCATCGTCACTTCCCCCTCCTCATCGCCTTGAAGGTCTTCACGAACACGCGCGCGTCCAGCCCCAGGGACTGGTGGCGCACGT
>CAKUKJ010000240.1 GCA_934662525.1 uncultured Coriobacteriales bacterium
GGGCTCGACCCGCAGCGCGACGGCACGCTGCTCCCCATCGAGGTCAAGAAGACCGCTTCGCCCAACTGCAAAGACGCCCGCAACCTGGGCGTGCTCGACCCCGTCTCCCAAAGCGACGTCCCCAGCGAGCTGGCCTCGTTCAAACGTGCCATCGGAACAGGCTGCATTCTCTGCATGGCGCAAGATACCTACCCCGTAAGCGAAAGGGCTTGGGCATTCCCCATCTGGGCGGTGTGAGACGCGGCACTGACCTCGTCTCTATCCTGCCCCGCGTTCTACCCTTTCCGCAAAGGCCGCTATTGCTTCGACAGCCACCAGAGGTAGATTGAGGCGGTGGTGGCATAGGGGTGGTAGGGCCTGGTCAGCTCGGCGAAGTGCGCCTTTGTCAGTTCCTCGGCCTCGATGCCCTTGAGCGTGCAGAGGCCGCGGCGGATGGCTGCGTCGCCATAGGCGATGACGTCAGGGCGCTCGAAGCAGTGGATGAGGAGCATCTCTGCTGTCCAAACGCCGATGCCGCGCAGGCCCACCAACGCGGTACGCACGGCCTCGTCGGGCTCGTGCCTCAACGCCTCGAGGTCAAGGGCGCCGTCGACCACCATACGAGCTATGTCATGGATATACTCGGCTTTCTTCTGCGTGGTGCCGCACGCCTTGATGTCGGCAGGGTCGGCGGCGGCAAGCAGCTGTGGAGACGGATGCTCGCCGAAGCGCTCGGTTATGCGCGCCCAGATGGACGCCGCCGCCTTGAGGCTGATGAGCTGGTCGTTGATGGAGCGTATGAGACAGCGAAACGCATCCTCGTCGACAGGGCGTTCGGGACGGAACCCGTCAGCCTCGCACTGGGCGATGACGCGGGCGAAATCGGCGTCTGCACGCGACAGATGCTCCAACTCACGCGTGCCATAAGGAAAAGGATGAGGCATGGCCTGAGCGCTCCCCTACATCATTGCGAGAATCGCGTCGTAGGTGTAGGTCGTGCCCTCAGCGACTGGTGCCAAGTCGTTAGCGGAGTCTCCCACCTCAATGGCGTAGTCGGCGGTCTCATAATGTCCGCTGCGCATGTGGATGGTGCCCTCGGCTGCGTTCTCGGCCATCTGGTCGGTGGTGAGGTTGAAGTATGCGTGATTCGACCCCTCGCCCCACGTGGGGTCTGCCGAGTACCAATCGCCGTCGAGGTTGACGAGGACCCACTCATGGCCGAATGCGCCGTCATATGGGCCTGCGATGCCACTCACGGTGACGGCCTCGATGCCAGCCATCTGGAGCAGGAGCTGGAACGACTCCGCATAGCCCTCGCAAACGGCAAGGTTGGGAACACCCCCAGCGCCCCGCACGAGCGCGCCGTAGGCGTTGTGGTCGAGCCAGGAATCCTGGCGCTCGACGTCGGCAGAAGCCTCAAAGCCAGCCTGAGCGGCGTCTTGGCCGGCATACACGCCGTCGTCGTAAGTAACGAGGTCGGCCAGCGCGTCATAGATGGCAAGCTCCACCACGGGCGCGGGCGCGCTCAGGTCGATGCCGGCAAGCACGTTGTTGGCGCTTGAGAACATCTCCTCGAGCATGGCGGAGGCGGCCCCGCAGTCTCTGTTTGCAAGTGCGGCGTCGTCGCGATAGAGCGTGACCTGGTAGACGTCGCCTGTCACGCCGGTGGGCGCGCACGAAATGGAGGCCGTGCCCACAAAGGCAAGTTCGGGATGGTCGGCCTCGACGTACTTGCGCACTTTCGAGAGCATCGAGCCTGCAGCGTCGCTGCCTTCCGCGCTCGTGGGGTCAAACGATATGCGCGCGCTTGCCGCGACCTTCTCGGCATCAGGCACGCGGCAGAGAGCGAGGACAGCGTCGTACATGGCCCGCTCGTCATCAGAGCACAGGCTGTAGTACCAATAGGCTGGCGTGTTGATTGCAGGTATGGGAGACGAGTCGGCCAAAGCGTAGACGTCGGTATAGCCTTCAAGTTTGGCGTTCGCCCTGTCAATGGCGTCGAAGTCAACCTCGGGATGGGCCTGCTGCGCCGCCGTGCGATCCTGCGCATCCTGCTCTGTTTGGACAATCTCGCCCTGCAGGCGGCTGAGCTCGGCGCATGCCTCGTCTGCATCGGCCCCTTCGAGTTTGAGCCACTCCAGGTTGCACCCGTCGGAAGTGAGAATGCCGTTGTCGAAGAGATAGCCGGAGAAATCGGTCTGCCCCGAGGCATAGAACATGTCGAGATTGAAGTGCAGCTTGCCGGACGAGCACTCCCATGTGCCGGAGTTTACCTCGCCGGTCTGTGTGTCAAAGATGGTTGCGGCGCCGTCTTGCTCAAGCACGAGGCGACGACCGAGCTTGTCCTCGGCGTACTGCGAGTCGGCGTCGATCTTCCAGACGCCTGCGACATTTTCTGCCGTGGGGGTTACCGAAACGACCTGCGCGCCGTGGTAGTTGAGAGACTGTTGCTCGGAGCCGGAGTCCGTGCACCCGTTCAAGACGGCCATGCCCATGGCCAAAGAGAGGGCGGCCGAACAGACGGCGGCACGGCGGACAACGGAGGCAAATGATTTGGCCTGCATGGAGAGGCTCCTTACGGCAGAATGCTCGGGGCATTGTGACAGCACGTTCAGGGCCGCATCATACCATTCCTGAAATGAAGCCAAGAATGGCATCGTCATCCTCGTCGGGGATTGGACATGCGAGTCTGGGACTCGTGAATCCTCGTTGCCACATCATGCGAATGGGACCACGTCCTCTGCCCACACCCATGTTACGCATGTGTCGCGCGATGCAGGATGCACTCGGCCGCCACGCTCACGGCGATCTCCTCAGGCGTCTCGGCTTGGATGTCCAGGCCTATGGGCATATGCACGGCATCGAGCGCCTCGGGCGAGATGCCGGCCTTCTGCATAAGCTCGCGCGCCAGGGCGATCTTTCGTCGCGAGCCCATGAGACCGACGTAGGACAGGGGCCGGCGGAGCGCTTGCTCCAAAACCGCGAAATCAGAGGCATGGCTGTGCGTCATGATGAGGACGTAGTCGCGTTTGTCAAGCGTCACGGAGGCGGAAATGTCCTGGTAGTCTCCCAGGACGGCCTTGCATGTCTCGGGCAGGCCCTCGGTATGGGCAAACTCTGGGCGACAGTCGAAGAGCGTGCAGGCAAAGCCGACGCGAGCCAGGGCGGCGGCGGTCGCCCGTCCCACGTGCCCGCCGCCGAAGATGACGGCGCGCATGGGTATGGCAACAGGTAACGCAAAGCAATCGTCCTCAATACGCCCATGTCGCAAGCCCGAGAGGCTCTCGGCAGAAATCGCACCTGAAGGCATGCACTCCCCTGCCAAAAGCCCGTCTGCCGCATCTACCAGGGAGACGCCGCCATCGAAGGACGCCTCTCCCCTACGGCAGCTCAGCACAAGGCATGCCTGCGTGCGATCGTCGAGGCAGCGGAGCAGCGCTGCCGCAACCTCGCGCCATCGCGCGTCCCCAGCACGCACGGACGTGTACAGAAGGCTTGCGCCCCCGCCGCAGACCATGCCGAGGCTTTTCTGCAATCCCATGCTTTCCATGCTGCACAGGGCCTTGCCCACCATGGCGCGTGCCGCATCGATGGCATGGGCCTCGATTGCTCCGCCGCCGATGCTGCCGCAAACCAGGCCGGCAGACGACACGAGCATCTGCGAGCCCACATGGCGCGGCGTCGACCCCATACTCTCCACCACGGTGACAAGAACCAAATCGAGCCCGGCATCCTGGGCTGCAATGATATGCTTCGCAAGTTCACGCATCGTTTCACCTCACCGTTTCGTAGAGCCAGAGAACGTGCCGCTGAGACACAGGATGGCTTCCAGAACGCCGCCCGCCACCGCCAAGCCCTTGTCAGAAACGAGCCGGCAATACCCTGCGTCGGAACGAGGGTCGATGTCGCCGCATTTCAGCCCGGTTGAGGCGTGCACGCCGCTGGCCAGCAGGCCGCGCAGCACGCCGGTCAGGGTTGCGACCACCGGCGCCTCACCGACATAGGCAACGACCTGGCCCTCCTTCACCGTGTCGCCTATCTGGGACACGCCGCGAAACACCCCGTCTGCCGGGGCGCGCAGCACGCGTTCACCGGCGTAGCCGCCGATAAGCCCGGGTACGGCGGTGTTCGGCAGCGCCGACCCCTCGTAGTAGACACGTCCCAGGGTGTGGCCGCGCATGGTCTCCACCACGGCATGGCAGTCCACGCCAGCCGTGAAGCCGGGGCCGACGCCGATGACAACGGGGGCCATGCTCATGGAGGTACCCGTGTTGCGCTTGGCAAGGATGGCGTCCACCACCGCGTCGGTCCTCATGCCAACGCAGGCGCACTCGGGATCCACCAGCACGGGAATGACGCCGGGCCGCTCGCCCAGCAGGGCCAAGGCCTGGCAGGCGTCTTGGGCATGCACGGCTGTCACGCCTTCTACCTGGGCAGTTCCCATGCGAACCGCCTCACTGAATGCGACGGTGCGCCGCACAGTGAGCGGCTGCGCCACCTCCGTCATCACCACGCGGACACCGCAGC
>CAKUKJ010000241.1 GCA_934662525.1 uncultured Coriobacteriales bacterium
GGCACCGCAGGGGCGGATACGACGGGCCCATTGTGGCAGCCCCAGCCCGCGAAATCCATCAGACGAGAGGCGCGAGGAGAGGGGGCTCCCCCAATGGCTCTCTCATATCGTCTGTATCCCCATGTTCTCGATGAACGCCTGTGGGGGTTCCATTGTCTTCAACGCCGAGGTAGATGATGCCTCCATCGGTGTTGCAAAGTGCCACGACGGTGTCGATGAGCTCGCTGTCTCGCAGCCGTTTCAAATCGCTCTTGAATTCAACAGAGAGTGTTTCTCTTTCTGGAATCTCATGTTGTTGGGAAGTCATTGGTGCTCCCGCCTGTTTGTCCCGTTGTTAAGTTGATTCTAACAGACAATTGGGACACTGAATGGGACATGTCCCAATCTGAATGGGACATGTCCCATTCAGTGTCCCAATCGAATACGGAACTTTTACCGTTCGGTAAAATGGACTGTCTCACCAAGCGTTGGGATAAAGCGTTGTCGATTTATCCAGCCTTATCCCGAATCTATCCCTCGTTTTTGAGCCTTGTAAGAATAAAACCGCTGGCAAAACCGTCACACAAAGTGGTCGATTTTGGGGTGCTAATTCCACGTTATCCCAGTTTTGCGACCGGTTCGCGTGGCGATGGTAGGGTAGGTCCGTTTCGTATGGCGCAGGGGTATTGACAACCGGGGCACCGAATGGGACATGTCCTATTTCGATTGGGACATGTCCCATTCGGTGTCCATTCAGCTTAGTTTGTTTGTGCTTGCTGAGCGCAAAGAGGGCCGACCCCTTTGGGAGCCGGCCCTCTTAAACATGCGATGGAGCGGACAACGGGATTCGAACCCGCGAATACCAGCTTGGGAAGCTGGGGCCTTACCACTTGGCGATGCCCGCGTGAGGGGTAGGATAGCATACCTTGTGCCAACATGTGCGCCATATCGTAGAAACAACCGTAATTCGCTCCCATAACCCCCAAACGACCATCTCAATGTCGTATCCTAGACACGGAACCTTTCGTTTTGCGAAACGCCGCCCAGTGCGGCCCGAAGCCCGGGGAGGACACATGCAGAAGAGCGAGATTCTGGAGCTTATCAAAGACGCGATGCGCGCAAAGGACAAGCCGCGCCTGTCCATCCTGCGCCAGGTCAACGAGGAGTTCAAGAAGATCGAGGTAGACGAGCGTCGCGAGGTCACCGAGGCCGACGTCACCGCCTGCGTTAAGAAGCTTATCAAGATGACCGCCGAGACGCTCGAGTTCTCGCGCAAGGCCGGCACCAACCCCGAGCGCACCGAGATGCTTGAGACGCAGGTGAAGGTGCTTGAGGAGCTTCTGCCCGCGCAGCTCTCGGGTGACGCCCTGGCCGCCCTCATCGACGAGATCTGCGCGGCAGGCGGCTACACCTCCAAGAAGGAGATGGGCAAGATTATGAAGGAGCTTGGCGAGCGCACCCAGGGCAACTTCGACAAGCCGGCTGCGGCCAAGATCCTCGGCGGCAAGCTTGCCTAGCAACGACGGCTGGGGCCAAGGACAATACAACGGCTACACCCAGCCCCGGCAGGCGGTGGGTTTCAACCGCGCCGGTTACGTCGGCAACGCAGCGCCCCAACCCCCCGAGCCTCCCCGCAAGAAGGGTGGCAAGGGCCTGCTTGTGTTTGCGATCCTTTTGCTTGTCTGCGGCCTTGCGGCCATCGCCGTGGCGGCGTACATGTACCTGCACTCCCAGGCGGAGTACGAGGTGGGCAACGAGGAATATGCCACGCTTGTGGAAGAGGCGGTGCAGCAGGACCAGGCAAGCGGCACACCGCTGGTAGACTTCGCGTCCCTCACCTCGCAGAACCCCGAGATCGTGGGGTGGGTGCAGATTCCCGGCACGGAAGTGAACTACCCGGTGACGCAGCACTCCGACAACGACTGGTACCTGGAGCACACCTTCTTGGGCCAGTACAACCTGGCGGGCTCCATCTTCATGGATTACCGCAGCTCAAGTGCGCTTACCGACCGGGTGACGGTCATTTACGGCCACCATCTCAAGAACGGCGCGATGTTCGCGCGTGTGGCCGACTATTCCGACCAGTCCGAGTTCGACACGCTCCAGCAGGTGTACTACGTGAGCGCCGACGGCGCGTTGCACACGCTCATGCCGCTGTGCACGATGGTCGTCTCGGGCTACGACACCGACGTGCTGCAGTTCAACTTTGCCGACGACGCGAGCTTCCAGGCGTATGTCGACACGCTCATTTCGCGTTCGAGCTCCCGTGTGGAGGGGGCAAGCTCGGCAGGCGTGTCTCACATCTATATACTTTCGACTTGCAGCTATGCAACCGACAACGAGCGCACCATGCTGGTATGCGTCGAGCGCGGCACCTCCGCGCTTGCGCCCGACCAGACATACCAGCAGGTCGCTGGCATCCAGTCCGCCGCAGACCAAGCGGCGGGCGTCGCAACCGACGGAGAGGCTTAAGAGGCAGATGTTCCCCGCAGACGAGCTTGACGCCCTAGACGAGTTGTTCGACCCCAACGCCCCGGCCGACCACCCTGAGGAGGAATGCGGCGTCTTCGGCGTGTGGGCGCCCGGAAAAGACGTCGCCCGCATGACCTACTTTGCCCTGCACGCCCTGCAGCACCGCGGCCAGGAGTCGGCCGGCATCGCCATCGGCGACGGCTCCACGGTGCTCGTGCGCAAGGACGAGGGCCTCGTGACGCAGGTGTTTTCCGACAGCGACATCGCGAGCCTCAAGGGAGACCTGGCCATCGGCCACGTGCGCTACGGCACGGCCGGGGGCAGGGGTTGGGCCGGCGCTCAGCCGCACCTGTCCACCATCGGGGACGTCATCATCGCCCTTGCCCACAACGGCACGCTCGTGAACTTCGAGAGCCTGCGCCGCCAGCTCATCGACCTGGGCGTCCCCTTCATGTCGAACACCGACTCCGAGGTGGCGACCCGCCTCATCGGCTACTTCACGCAGAACACCCACCACATCCGCGAGGGCATCCGCAACACGATGGAGCTGCTCGAGGGCGCCTATGCCATGGTGCTCATCAACGGCGACTCCCTCTACGCCTTCCGCGACCCCAACGGCATCCGGCCTCTTGTGCTCGGCAAGCTCCCGGGCGATGCCGGCTGGTGCGTTGCGAGCGAGACGTGCGCGTTCGACATCCTGGGCGCGCAGTTCGTGCGCGAGGTGAGGCCCGGCGAGGTGCTGCGCATCAACGCCGAGGGTCTTGTGAGCGAGCAGGCCGTGCCGCCTCGTCGCAAGGCGCTGTGCGTGTTCGAGCACGTGTACTTCGCCCGTCCCGACTCCATCATGGACGGCTCCAGCGTGCATTCGATGCGCGTGCGCATGGGCGAGCAGCTGGCCCGCGAGTCCGCCGTGGAGGCCGACATCGTCATCGGCGTGCCCGACTCGGGCCTTCCTGGGGCCGAGGGCTTCTCGCGCGAGACGGGCATCCCCTGCCGCACGGGCTTCGTGAAGAACCGCTACGTGGGCCGCACGTTCATCCAGCCCACGCAGGAGATGCGCGAGCTGGGCGTGCGCCTCAAGCTCAACCCCCTGCGCGAGACCATCGAGGGCAAGCGCGTTGTCGTGGTGGACGACTCCATCGTGCGCGGTACCACCTCCAAGCAGATCGTGCGCATGCTGCGCGAGGCCGGCGCCACCGAGGTGCACATGCGCATCGTGAGCCCCGAGGTCAAGTGGCCGTGCTTCTACGGCATCGACACCGACAAGCAGAGCCAGCTCATCTCCGCCCGCAAGACGCCCGAGGAGGTCTGCGAGTGGATCGGTGCCGACAGCCTGGCGTTTTTGAGCGTCGAGGGACTTTTGTCGTGCGTGCCAGAAGAGGGCGGCTACTGCTGCTCATGCTTCGACGGCGCCTACCCGGTCGAGATCCCGCCCGAGTTCTCGCAGGGCAAGTTCCTCGACGGCTATACGCCCAACAACCTGAGTAAGGCATCTGAGAACAGCCACCGCCGCGTGAGCGATATCGCCCGCGAGATTGAGAAGGAGTACGAGTAAATGGACAGCGCAAAGCAGCAGTTCACCTACAAGGACGCAGGCGTCGACACCACCGAGGGGGCACGCGCGGTCGATGCCATCAAGGCGTGCGTGGCCACCACGAACCGCCCCGAGGTCATCGGCGGCCTGGGCGGCTTCGGCGGCCTGTTCAGCGCGGCCAAGCTCAAGGACATGGAAGACCCGGTGCTTGTGAGCGGCACCGACGGCGTGGGCACGAAGCTGCGCCTGGCCCAGCTGTTTGACCGCCATGCCACCGTGGGTGTCGACCTGGTCGCCATGTGCGTGAACGACCTGCTCGCGTCCGGCGCCGAGCCGCTGTTCTTCCTCGACTACATCGCCATCGGCCACATCGAGGCGGAGCACATCGCCCAGATCGTGGGCGGCATCGCCGACGGCTGCCGCCAGGCGGGCTGCGCGCTTGTGGGCGGCGAGATGGCCGAGCACCCCGGCGTCATGGCGAGCGACGACTACGACCT
>CAKUKJ010000242.1 GCA_934662525.1 uncultured Coriobacteriales bacterium
ATGCGTTTTTTCGCCAGCTCGGGCGTCGCCTTCATGAGGTTGAACACATTGGAGAGCAAGAGCTCTTGGTTTGTGCGGGGCGTGTAGCGGCGTTCGAGCAACTCGTGGGCGCGCGTGGTGTCGAGCGTCACGTTGTCGTGCATGACCATGCCGATTGCCTCTGAGGTGAGGAAGGATGCGACCAAAGGGTTGTTGGGAGAGGAACTGACAAATTGCGTGACGGGCGAGCCCTCGCAACACGCCTGCGATATCCGTCTGAGCCCCGCCTCTATCGCCTGCGTCGGCTGATACCAAGACGTGTAGCCTTCTATCTCGGAGAAGGGGACGGCGATTCCCAGCTGGCGGCGGACTTGCGTGAGGCATGACCAAACTTGATGCGGGCTTGCCCCGCCCGGCATCGCGGATGAGAGAAAGTCGTCCCAGCAGACGTATGAGCGTGACGTGCGGCGAAGCAAGTCGAGAAACTCGGCATCGAACCCAAAACCCCTCAGGTCCACGGATTGCCTCCTTAATGGGATGCCTTGGTGCGCATTATTATATCGAAAATCGATACAAACATTGTCTAAACAGGGCGCAGAAGTCATAAAAACGATTGTCACTTATCGATAATAGCGTTTTACATTAAGGAAAAACAATTTTAGGATTACGTCCTGGTAAGCATATGCGCATATGCCCCATGTGTAAGGGACAGGGGAAGATCGTTAAAGCTTAAGAGGGAAGGATGGCTCAATCATGAGTGTCGCATGCGACGTTTCCAGGCGCGCGATGCTGGCCGGCACCGCAGCGGCGGGTGTGGCCCTCGCTGGCATGGCAGGCGCAGCTAAGGCCGAGGAAAATCAATGGGACGAGCAGACCGACCTGCTCGTCATCGGCAGCGGGTGCGGCATCTTCTCCGCCGTGACGGCCAAGAAGAACGACATCGACTGCATCGTGCTTGAGAAGGAAGAGTACATGTATGGCGGCTCGACGTTCCTGTCGTCGGGCGGTCAGTGGGCCCCGCGCAACTACCCGGGCGCGGCTTTGCAGACTGAGGAGGAGAAGGAGCTCGACAGTACCGAGAACCTCATGGCCTTCATGGACGGCCTGCAGTATCGTGGGACTCAGGCGTATGGCGACGGCATGCTTGAGCGGATGTTCGAAAACATTGCCATCGAGTACGACTACGTGGTCAACACGCTGGGCTTTCCCTGGGGCGATTTCACGTGGCCCATGCATGATTACCAGTCGGTGGAGGGTTCCAACATCCACCGCAACACGGGTGTTGGCGACATGTGGGTGGCCACGCGCGCATTCATCGATACGCTGGGCCTGGACATCCGCTTCGGTACGACGGCCACGAAGCTCCTGACCGACGAAGCGGGTGCGGTTGTGGGCGTGCAGGCTGTGGACGCCCAGGGTAACACGGTTCGCTTTGGCGCGAAGAAGGTCATCGTCGCCGCCGGCCCGTTCGACCGCAACTCCGACATGGTCAACGCCTACCTGCGCGTGCCGCTGGAGGGCAGTGTCATCGGCGAGGGCTGCACGGGCGATGGCATCCGCATGTGCCAGGAGCTCGGTGCCGACATGGCTAACATGACGCACTTCATCGCCACCCCCGTCGTGCTCCCTTCGCCCAACAACGAGGAGGGCTTCTTCGCCAACATCGATGAGACCGACGCAGGCTCGGCGCGCATGTACCCGCATATGATCATGGTCAACAAGTGCGGCATGCGCATCGGCTCGGAGTCCGACTTTTACGGCGCCATCGGCGACGCGATGATGAACAACCATACCTGGGCCGGCAGGCAGTATTCCAACCGCCGTGTCACGGGCGTCTTCGACTCGACGTATATCGCAAACTACGGCTGGCCTCTTGCCCCGCGTTGGGACAAGGAGTCCATGCCGGCCCATGTGAGGGAGTATGCGACGCTCGAGGAGCTCGCCGAGGGCGAGGGCATCGTTGCCCCCGAGCGCTTCTTGGAGGAAGTCGAGCGGTTCAACCGTTTCTGCGACGACGGCGTGGACCGTGACTTCCATCGCGGCGAGGGTGCGTATGACAGCCCTGAAATTGAGGCCTCCGTGGCGAGCTTTGGTGCCATCCCTGCTATTCAGGCTGCCGAGCCCGATCTTAAGAACCCCGAGCTCGGTCGCATCGAGACCGCTCCCTTTTATGCGGTCACGTACGGCGTGGGCTCTTACTCTACGTGCGGCGGCATGAAGGTGGACAAGTACAACCGCGTCTGCCGCAACGGCGAGCCTATCGAGAACCTCTATGCCGTGGGCGCCAACGCCGCATTCAACTACGGCACAGGCGGCATGGGCGTGGGTTGGGGCTGCTGGTGCGCCATCAATGCCATGAACCACGCGTATGACCTGGGGATTTATTAAATCCGCCTAAGGATTGGAGAGGACGATCATGAAGAAGAACACCAAGCGCGCACATCGCGTTGCGGTTGTTGCTGCCTGTGTGGCCCTGACGTCTTGTTGCGTGGGCGTTGCGTTTGCCGAGCAAAGCTCGTCGTCGGAGCCTGTCGTCGGCACGAACGCCTTTGCAGCGCAGCATGCTAGCTTTGTGGCCGACGATGGCACGTTGCCCGATTGCGAGGGCTGCCACGACATGGAGGAGGTCGCGGCAAAGACCGCCGATTGGAACGGCAACACGGCTATGAATCCCCACAGCGCCCATGTGCCGCTCGATTGCTCGTATTGCCATACGCTTGAAGGCGACACGCAGACCATGTTCTGCGCCACCTGCCACACGATGGCCCTGCCCGAAGGTTGGACGGCGCGCCCCCGCATCGGTGGCCAGAGCCAGCTGTAGGATTAACGTTGGTTGGTCTATAACAGATAGTCGCTGACGAGAGGGCCCTCGATGAGAGGGGCCTCTTTTGATTTCGTCTGTTAATGGCGATGCTGAGCTGTCAGGTGGAGGCTTGTAAGTGCTGGAGGCGAATGGTCGTCATCATATTCTATGGTAATCAATTAGAGCAGGCCATGAAACTGCTGAGACTGCGTTCCGCTCAGGCTCATGTACGCCCAGTACGCAACGCCCGCGCGCCTTGTCTCAACAATTCCTGGTTTTGCTATAGACAGCTCCCGGTAAGGGTTTATGTAAATAACCTATTGAAAATAGACGTTTTGCAAATTCCCGCCTCGGCACCCCCCCCTCACGTCACCGGGGCAACGTTGCGCGGTGGGGATGGTGGTATTCTCATGAGACCTTATTTCTGCTATCTTACCAGCGCAAACATGCTATCCGTCCCGAAGGAGCACCGCCCCATGCCCACGCCCACCCGAATCCTTTTCGTATGCCACGGCAATATCTGCCGATCGCCCATGGCCGAGTTCGTGATGCGGGATCTGGCGATGAGGGCAGGGCGGGCAAACGAGTTTCGTATCGCCTCTGCCGCCACGACGAACGAGGAAATCGGCAACTCCGTGCACCCCGGCACGCGCCGCATGCTTGCCGCGCACGACATCGCATGCGTGGGGAAGACGGCGCGCCAGGTTAAACGCGACGAGTACAAGAGCTGGGACCTCATCGTGGCGATGGACGACGAGAACGTGGGCGACCTCATGCGCGTCTTCCGCAACGACCCCGAGTGCAAGGTGCACAAGCTCATGGAGTATGCCGAGGGCGGCGACCTTAAGAGCGCCCGCGATGTGACCGACCCCTGGTTTACAGGCGACTTTGAGAAGACGTGGGATGACGTTTACGCAGGTTGCAAAGGAATTCTCGCGACGCTGTAACGAAGGCCGTCGTAAGGCGGCCCCACGTATCTTTGAAAGGACGGCTCCATGTCTGCCCATGCCAAGACGCCTGAGGAATTCGCCGCCGAGGTCGCGCGGGTGGCGCCAGCCATCGAGCTGCTCGGCACCTATGTGAACGCCCGCACCAAGGTGGTCTGCCGTTGCAAGGTGTGCGGGCATGAATGGGAGGCCACGCCGAACCATCTGCTTCGCGGATCGGGGTGCCCGACATGCGCCGGCACGTCGCGCATGTCGTCTGGAGAGTTTTCCGCCCGTGCCGCCGAGTGCGCCCCCGGTGTCGAGGTCCTTACGCCGTACGTGAACGCCCGCACCCGCATTGGGTGCCGCTGCCGGGAGTGCGGAAACACCTGGTCGCCCTACCCGAAGAGCCTGCTGCAGGGATACGGCTGCCCTGCCTGCGGAAAGCGCGCCTCAGCGAAACACCTGGCAGATTTGAACGGCGGTCGCGCAGAGTAGGCATCGGTGCATCGAAGCGATTGGGCCGGGCATGGATGAAAAGTCCATTTTGCCTGCAGAAAAGTGGCGGAGCGCCCGAGGCTGGAAGGAAAATACCAGGTAGTTTCGCTTTGCCTCAAGCAACCAAAATAAAAGTGCAGGCAAAATGGCAGTCTCATCCAAAATATGGAGCATGGCGCCCCGTTACCTCATGTGCAAAAAGGCCCTGGCAATCCCGATGGAGACGGGATTGCCAGGGCCTATCCGTTTTGTGCGAATCGACCGGG
>CAKUKJ010000243.1 GCA_934662525.1 uncultured Coriobacteriales bacterium
AAGCAAACCCCGCTCCAAGGAGGGGTTTGTCTTGAACGTCGAGTTGAGCAGCGGACGTAAAAATCCGACAGCCTTGTCCCGGAAGCCGCCCGTCCATGCCTCTTGCATGGGCGTGTCGTATTCGTCAAGCAAGACAATTGATTTGCTTCCGGTTTTGCGCTCAAGCAGCGAGCAGAGGAGCTTGATGGAACTTGCCGCCGTCGCGTCGTCCATGGTGGGGGAGATTCCATAGGGTGGGTTGGGACCATCCCAATCCTGAGCCTGCGCGCCGAGCTCGCCTGCATGTGCTTTGAACGCGTCGACGAGAACCCGGCACGTCTTCGCCCGGGCGGATTCGAAGGTGCTCTCCTTGATGTCGGCAAAGCTCAGGAAGATGACCGGCAACGTGCCTTGGAGGCCGCGCATCTTCTCGTCGACCCAGATGTTGAGTCCCTCGAAGAGGTCTGCGCGTCCGGCGTATTTGGTGGAGAAGAACGTCTCGAGCATGGAGAGGTTGAGCGTCTTGCCGAATCGGCGAGGACGGGTGATGAGGGTCACTGTATCGCCTGCAAGCCACCATTCACGTATGAAAGCGGTTTTATCAACCATGAAGTACCCTTGTTCGCGGATGTCTGCGAAGCTCTGGTTGCCTATGCTGATCGTCCTGCCCATGCGGCTCTCCTCCGTTCGATTGCGCTGATTGTACATCAGAGGGGATTGGGGGGCGAATGGTGCACGCGATGCCCTGTTTTGTCGTAGAGTTTACCGCCGTAAGGAAGGTTGTTTGCCAACAGGCACGTTGACGAGTCGTCGACTTCGCGCCGAATGAGAGAGGTCTGCCTATGACGGCATCAGTTGTGCTTGGCGTGTTTGCGGTGGCTTTGCTTGTATGCTCGCTTGCAGGCGTGCCGACGGTGCTGCCCCTGCTTGGGGGCTTCGCCCTGTTCTTTGGGTACGCCGTTGCAAGCGGGCACACATGGCGTGCCATGGTGCGTGCGGCGGCGTCGGGCGTGCGCACGACGGGCAAGATCCTCATTACGTTTTTGCTCATCGGCATCCTCACGGCGACGTGGCGCGCGGCTGGCACCATCTCCCACATCGTTGACGCGACGTCGGGCCTGTGCTCGGGCCCCGTTATCCTGCTGGCAACGTTTCTTTTGTGCGCGCTCATGTCGTTTCTCACGGGCACGTCGTTCGGCACGGCGGTCACCATGGGTACCATCTGCTCGTTTGTAGCCAACGAGGCCGGAGTGCCCCTCGTGTTGACGGGAGGGGCCGTCTTGTCGGGCTCGTATTTCGGTGACCGGTGCTCGCCGGTGTCCACAAGCGCCCTGCTTGTGGCGACGCTCACTCGCACGACGGTGCCGGGCAACATCCCCGCCATGCTGCGCACCTCGCTCGTGCCCTTTGTGCTGTCGTGCGCAGCGTTTTTGGCGATGGGGGTCGCAACCGTAGGAGGGGGCGCGCCTGGGGTTGCGACCTCCGTTGCGCCCGTCGGAATCGCCTCTGGCTTCAGCCTCACCCCCTGGATGCTGCTGCCTGCGGCCCTCGTCTTGGGGCTGTCGCTGCTGCGTCTCGACGTCTGGGTTGTCCTGGGCGTCGGAGCCGCCTCCGCCGCAGTCATCGCGTGCACCGTTCAAGGCATGGCTCCGGCCGACGTGGCCCTGGCATGCGCTTTGGGCTTCGCCCCGGCACCCGGTCAATCCTCCCTGCTTGCGGGAGGAGGCGTGACCTCGATGCTCAACGTCGCCGCCATCGTGCTCGTCTCCTCCACCTATGCGGGCATGTTTGAGCAGACGCGCATGCTTGATGGTGTGACGCGTTTGGTCGAGGTCATCTCCTCGCGCTTCGGTTCCTTCGCTGCCGCCTGTCTGGCCTCGACCGCATGCGCCCTTGTGTGCTGCAACCAGTCGCTCACCATCATGCTCGCCCATCAGCTCTGCCGGGGGTGCGAGCCCGATGCGAAACGCCTTGCCATCCAGCTTGAGGATACGGCGGTCATCTTGCCGGCCCTCGTCCCGTGGTCTATCGCCGCAGCCGTACCGCTTGCCGCCGTCGGCGCGCCCTCCACGGGTGTCTTTGCCGCGTGCTTCCTCTATCTCGTGCCGCTTTGGAACCTGCTTGTGGAGGTCGTGCGGTCGAGCCGAGCGAGGCACAGGGAGTGCAGAAATGGTGCCTCTCGTTGACAATCAGCCCTGGTTTGTCACACCCCCGTGACAATCTCAACTCTCCTGGCATGGTCGCGTGACAGTGTCGCAAACCTTGCAAATTGATTGCGCCTCCCTTGTCCCCTATCTTTTGGGCTGCAAGGGAACGCGCACCACAAACAAGGGGAAACAGCAGGCAGAATACGTATTAAACTGAACCTGCCAGCGCGCTCCGAGGCCAATTCTTCGCAAAAGGAGAATGCACTATGGAGAACGTCTCACGTCGCTCGTTCGTCCAGGGGGCGGCACTCGCCGCCGGCGCCGTCGCTGCGGCCGGCACCGCTGCAAACGCCGCCCTTGCCGATGAGGCTGCGCCCGAGCAGGCCGCCGCGCCTGCCGACGGCACTCAGATCGGCGGCTTCACCGTCGTTGCCGGCGGCCGTAAGCGCCCCGAGCCTCACGGTGGACATCCCATGCCTATGACCACGGGCTACGTCGGCCCCGACGCCATGCCCATCATGCCTGTCGAGGCGCCCGAGAGCTGGGATATCGAGGCCGACATCGTGGTCGTGGGTACCGGCATGGGCGGCCTTACCGCCTCCACCGTCGCCGCGCAGGCCGGCCTGCGCACCGTCATCGTGGAGAAAAACGCCGAGATCGGCGGTGCCTCGGCCCACTCCGCCATCAACGTGGCGCTTGTCGGCGGCAGCCGCGAGCAGATCCTCAACGGCTACGCATGGCCGGGCGACACGTACAGCATCCACGACATCGTGAACAAGCTGAACAACGTGTACCAGCAGACCATCAACCTCGACCTGCTGCGCTCCTGCGTCATCGGCAACGCCGTGTGGCTCGACTGGATGCAGGACACCCAGAAGCCGGGTTGGGTCAACGTCAAGTCGCGCTTTGCCTACCCCGACATCGCCAACGGCACCGTCTCCACGCTGCTGGGCAACCAGCCTGCTCTGGAGCTGCTTGCACAGCACACCGAGGAAGCTGGCGGCCAGGTGCTCATCAAGACCGAGTGCACGGCGCTTGTCGTTGAGGACGGACGCGTCATCGGCATCCAGGTGAAGACCCCCGAGGGCGAAACAGCCTACTACAAGGGCGAAAAGGGCGTCATCCTCACCGCTGGCTGCTTCGGCATGAACCAGGATCTGCTTGAGCAGTACTGCCCCACCGCCTACATGGAGGCCACGCAGGGCGGTCCTATGCCCTGGGCTACCGGCGAGTGCTTCCGCATGGCCCTTGCCCTGGGCGCCGACGTGGCCGGCTTCGACTCCTGGGACTGCTGGGACGGCGCGGCCGACGAATACTGGGGCACCGGCGACGGCAACTATTGGCATTACTTCTGGAGCGGCGAGCGCCAGGTCGCGAAGAACCCTTGGCTGCTGCTCGACAAGGCCTGCAAGCGCCTGCCGTACTACTGCGGCAGCGGCGTGAACTTCAAGCCCGGCGAGGAGTTCCAGCCCGGCTTCGACGTTCTCACGCAGTCCATGGGCGACCTGCCCAACAACGCCGCCTGGATGTCTTCTATCGGCAACCGCAACTACAGCGTGTTTGATGACGATTTCCGTGTGAACATCTGGAACTTCAAGAGCGCGCACACCGGCGCCGACCGCGCCCGCATCCCGATTCACGAGGGAGACGGCACGCCTGAGACGCCCTATGTCTCCACCGATTGGACGGGCGAGTTTGAGAAGGCTGTGGAGCGCGGCGCGGTTCTCAAGGCTGACACGCTTGAGGAGCTGGCTGAGAAGGCCGGTCTTGACCCCGACAAGTTCGTGGCCGCTGTAGACGAGTGGAACGAGCATGTGGCAACCGGCGATGACTCCGACTTCACGCCCCAGTACTTCCCGGATTGGCTCGTGCCCGTTCAGAAGCCCCCGTTCTACTGCATCCCCTGCGCCGGGCAGATCGGCAAGATCATCGCCGGCCTGCGCGTGAACGGCGAGATGGAGGTCCTCGACACCAACGCCAACCCCATCCCGGGCCTGTACGCCGGCTTCTACACGGCGGGCGGCATCTGCGGCGAGTGCTGCTACGCCGGCCAGTTCGGCAACCCCTCGTTCGCCGGTGGCGTGGCCATGTCGGGTATCGGCGGCTTCCTGGCCGCACGCTCGGCCATTGGCTCGCCTGTGACCTACGACGACCTGTCCGACGAGGCCAAGGCCGCAAACGAGGCCTCCATGCAGGCCAACTCCGAGCGTTACATGGCTGAGGCGGCCGACGGCAGCTACATGAAGAACGAGACCACGCCCGACATCGCCATCATCGACACCACGCCCTATGAGAACTGGGGTGACTCGCACGAGGAGTCTGAGAACCCCGAGGGTCTCAAG
>CAKUKJ010000244.1 GCA_934662525.1 uncultured Coriobacteriales bacterium
CGTGCTCCTCCTCGTAGAGGCGGCAGATCTCGGTCCACAGCAGGTCGCACATCTCGAGGTCGGTCTTGGCCTCGTCCCAGGGCTCGCAGGCCTGGAAGCGCCACTGCACCCAACGGCCGGAGTTCAGGATGGTGCCGGGCTTCTCATAGATGAGGGCGCACGGCAGGTAGTACACCGTGGTGTTGACCTGCGAGGGGTCCATGCCCGGGCCGCGCCAGAACTCGGCGGCCTCGGTGAGGACCTGGTCGGCCACCACGAGCCAGTCGAGGTTGGCCATGGACTGGCGGATGTTGCTGGCGTTGGGGCCGGAGTGGCACGGGTTCATGCCCCAGTTGAAGTAGCCCTTGATGATGCCCTGCTTCATGAGCTCGAACGTGGAGATGTGCGTCCAGTCCTTGATCGCGGCGTCATCGTGGGAGGGGACCTTGGGCCACCAGTCGTAGCCGTAGTCGTTGTCCACCGTGGCGTTCTCGCCGAAGAACTCCTTGAGCTGGCTCACGATAAACTTGGGCTTGTTGGTGTAGTAGCCGTCGGAGTACGTCTGGCTCTCGAGCCAGTCGCGCAGGCTCTTGCGATCGGTGGTGTTGGCCCACTTGAGGTATGCAGGCTGCTCGTTCACCATCATGCCCATGTCCGTGGCGCCCTGGACGTTGGGCTCGCCGCGAAGGGCCGCCACGCCGCCGCCGGGGACGCCGACGTTGCCGAGGAGCAGCTGCAGGATGGACATGGCGCGGGTGTTCTGGGCGCCGTAGGTGTGCTGCGTCTGGCCCAGGGCGTACAGGATGACGCCCGCCTTGCCGCGCGCGCCGGACTGCGAGTACGTGGAGTACACGGCCTCAAGCTGCTCGACGGTCATGCCGCAGGTACTGGCGACGGTCTCCATGTCGTAGCGGCTGTAGTGCTTCTTGAACTGCTGGTAAACGCACATCTCGTCGGAGAGGGTCATGTCCTTCTTGGGGACGGTGAGCACCGGCGGGGTGAACTCGGGCACGTCGGGGTTCAGCTCATGGCTCGCCCACTCGTAGGTGCCGCCCTTGGAGGTGTCCCACTCGACCTCTTCGGCCGTCTGGTAGTGCCAGGTGTGGTTGTTGTACTTCTCGGTTGCCTCGTCCCAACCGCTGAACAGGCCCGTCTCCACGTCGAACTCGAACTCGGGGTCGAGCAGGTAGGAGGCGTTGGTGTAGTTGAGCAGGTACTCGAAGTTGTACGTATCGAGAAGCGCCTGACGAGCCTCTTCGTCCTCGTTGTCCACAGCCTCAAGGTAAGCCTCAAGGTTAGGATCGATGAGGTTCTCGATGATGTACTTGTACAGGCCGCCATAGAATGCGATGTCGGTGCCCGAGCGGATGGGGCAGTACATGTCCGCCATCTCCGCAGTTCGGGTGTAGCGCGGATCGACGACGATCCACTTGGCGCCGTGCTCATGGGCCTTGTTGAGCCACTTGGCGCTCACGGGGTGGTTCTCAACGGAGTTGGAACCGATGTTCAGGATAAAGTCGGTGTTTTGGAAGTCACACCAATGCGTGGTCATGGAGCCACGGCCGAATGAAGGTGCCAGACCGGCAACCGTGGGGCCGTGTCAAACACGGGCTTGGTTGTCGATTGCAACGACACCAAGCTGGCGCATCATCTTGAGGATGAGGTACTCTTCCTCGGAGTTCTCCTGGGAGCCGCCCAGGGAGGCAATGGACTCACAGCGGTTGACGGTCAGCTCCTCGCCGTCTACCGTCTCCTTCTCGACGAAACCCGCGTCGCGGGTGTCCTTCACCTTGCGCGCGATCTCGGGGATGATCTCTTCCCAGGTGATGGGCTCCCACTCGCTGGAACCGGGACGGCGCACGAGCGGCTTGGTGGAGCGGGCGGGGTTCTTGATGACCTCGCGGGTCTCAGGGTCCACGACGTTGCGCAGCTGCGACATCGCGGCGCCCTTGGGGCACAGGCCTCCCTGGTTGATGGGATGGTCGGGGTCGCCCTCCAGGTTGATGAGCTCGCCGTTGCGCGTCGACAGCAGGGAGCCGCATCCGCCTGCGCAGTAGCAGCAGATGTTCGTGCTCTCCTTGGTTCCCACGAGTTTCCAGTCGGCCGGGTCGACCTCCTGGGCCAAGGCCTGCGACTGGTTCGTCAGCTCAAACGCCAGGGTCGACGCAAGGGCGCCTGCGCCGCTGGCCTTGAGAAAGCCTCTACGCGAGAGTTCCATGTAACACTTCCTTTCCATAGCCTGAATCCGTGCTTCGACCTTGCCACGAAGCATTGCACCGGGGCACTCTATGCGCGGGCGTGCGCGGGCATAAGACCCATTAGTGGTCTATTTCTGACGTTGCCCCAGTTGGAGCTAGATTTAGACCTCTTTTGGGTCTATGGTTGAAGCCGTCTGTTCGCCGCTCGCCGCCCCCTGGGCACACATGTTTGTGAAGCAAACGTGAATGGTCGGCACGCCCAGACACCGTGGAGGCACCGCAGTTGGCGCATCGGATAAGGAGCCGCACCGGCCTTGAAGGAAGAGACGCTTAGGAACCCGTTCATAGTGGGGCTTTCCCTGGTCTTCGTATGGATGCACGCCATGACCGGGCAGCTGCGCGACCATGCCGGCCTCATATGGGTCGCGGCGTTCTACGCGTGCCTGTCGCTGTTCATGGTCGCGCTGGTCTTCCTCGACAAGCGCGACGCCCGCACCCGCAGCATGCTCTCCCCCACCGCCGTGGTGAGCGGCACGTGCCTGGCCCTCGCTCCGCTCATGCTGTTCGACCTGGAACTGCCCGCGCTGCTGCCCATCCCCATGCACCCGCTGGCCGTGTGCGTCATGGGCGGTTACGGCATCGCGCACGCCTACCGCAGCTGGAGCACCCCCTACAGCGAGATGCGCCCCCGCCAGGCATGCGGGATGGCCGCCCTGGCGCTTGTCATCGCGGC
The DNA here is from genome assembly GCA_934662525.1 of uncultured Coriobacteriales bacterium. GTDB lineage: Bacteria > Actinomycetota > Coriobacteriia > Coriobacteriales > UMGS124 > UMGS124. Next base: position 2,911 of record CAKUKJ010000244.1, read on the forward strand.
CCTCATAGAGCTCTTCATGTTCGTGCTGGGCGACGCGATGTCATGCGTCATGCTCGCCGTCGTGGGCGTCGCCATCCCCATGACGCTGCACTTCTGCTACAAGTGCCTGGACTACGAGCCCAGCGCCGACGAGCTGCCGTCCAAGTCATTCGCCGAGAACGCCCGTGCGGCGCTGCCCCTGTGGCGCATCGCTGTGGGCATCTCCGTGTACAGCTTTGCCATGGGCGTCTCCTGGACGCTGCTGCTCTCCAACCCCGAGTACACGCTGTCGCTCACCGACGTGGCCACCACCGCCCTCGTCATCTTGCTCGTGCTTGTCTACTGGGTGTGCGCGAAGGCGATGGGGCGCGTGTCGTTCCGCACGACCTGGCGCACCATCGTGCTGCTCATGTCGGCGGCCATCCTCGTTGCCCCGCAGGTGCAGGGAACCTCCTACGAGCTCGTGGTCTCCTTTGTGCGCGCCGCACAGACCACCATGGCGTCCCTATGGTTTTTGGTGCTCACCGACATCGCGCGGCGCATGCACATCGAGGCCTCCCACGTCATCGGCATGGGATGGGTCTTTTACTCGCTGCCCGTGGCCGCAGGCGTGCTCTTCGGCATGCTCCTTGTGCCCATCGACCCGCTCGACACGGTGCTGCCCGCCCTCACGGTGCTCGCCCTCGTGGCCATCGCTTTTTTGGCAGACGACCGCGACCTCGCGCAAGGCGAGTTCTTCTCCGAACCCGTGGAGACGCCCGAGCCGCAGGCTGCAACGGCCGGCGCATCGACCGCCCCGCAGGATATGGCCGCGGCAGCCGCCCCTGCCCAGCCCGAGAAGGCAGACGACGGCATGGGCAGCGGCAGGCGCGACAGGCTATCTGTCAAATGCGTGGCCATCGCGCGCGACTACGGCCTCACCAACCGCGAGTTCGACGTGCTCGTGCGCCTCGCGCACGGTCGCAGCGGGGCCTATATCGCCGAGGAGCTCACGTTGTCGGAGAACACCGTGAAAGGCCATACCAAGCGCCTGTACGCCAAGCTCGACGTCCATAACCGCCAGGAACTCATCAACTTGGCCGAGCAGTACGAGATTAAATCTTAAGTAAAGCTCTATAGTTTGTATAACCATCCGATGCTTTTGCCTGGTTTTACCAGGCATCATCCTCGTACGGTCATCCAAACCGGTCTGTCAAATCGTTTCCTATAAAATTTGTCTGCTTTAGATGCTTTTCTTTCCTACTCCTTTGCTATGATTTGCCCAACGCAAATCGTTTCCTGGAGGGGGAACTATGATTGACGAAAAGTTTGACGAGCTCGTGTCCAAAATCTCCGACAACTACGAGGCGGAGGAGATTTTCGTCACCAAGCCCTTCGGGCACTTCCCCAACCGAGACGCCATCATCTCCATCATCAAAGATGTGCGCAGCCTCGTGTTTCCCGGCTACTACGCAGGCGAGGTACTGAAAGGCGTCGGCGCGACGAACTATGTCGCCGAGCAGCTCATGCGTATCCGCAACGCCCTGCGCACCGCCCCCCTCCGCCAGGGCACGGCCGTCGGCGAC
>CAKUKJ010000245.1 GCA_934662525.1 uncultured Coriobacteriales bacterium
GAACACGACCGTGTCCACCCCTCCCATGGCACAGAGCATCGCGCCCAGGTATTTCTTGGCCGAGTAGCAGAACATGTCGAGCGCGAGCTGGGCGCGGTCGTTGCCCGCCTCGGCGGCCTCCGTGATATCGCGGATGTCGTTTGTGAAGCCGGAGATGGCCAGAAGGCCCGACTTCTTGTTCATGATGGTGTCGACCTCGCGCGCCGTGAGGTCGGAGTTCTCGAGAATGAACGTGACGGCCGCCGGGTCGATGGATCCGCAGCGCGTGCCCATGATGAGCCCGTCGAGCGGGGTGAACCCCATGGTCGTGTCGAGCACGCGCCCATTGCGCACGGCGCACAGGGACGACCCGTTGCCCAAGTGGCAGCTGACGAGCCTGCCGGCGTCTCCCGCGCACAGCTCGTCGGCCGTACGGGAGACATAGCGGTGGTTGATGCCGTGAAACCCGTATTTGCGCAGCTTGAACTTGTCGCACAGCTCGTCGGGCAGAGGATAGCGGTATGCGACCTCCGGAATGGTGGCGTGGAACGACGTGTCGAACGACACGACGTTGGGCACGTCGGGCAGTACCTCGCGGCAAGCCGCGATGACCGAGGCCGCCGCATAGTTATGCAGGGGGGCAAGCGGGGCGATTTCCTCGATTTTCTTGAGGACGTCGTCGTCTACCAGGCAAGAGTCGTCAAAAAAGGTGCCGCCGTGCACGATACGGTGACCAAAGGCGTCGATGTGGTGCCCCTCCATGAGGGCGGTGTTTTGGAGCACGGTGCCCAGGACGAGGGTGATGGCCGTGCGATGGTTGGGAATGGGCAGAGACAGGCATGTCTCGCGACCGGCGAACTCGCTTGTAAACGTCGACTCACCCAAGCCGATGCGCTCGCAGGCGCCCTTGGCGAGCACCTCGCGCGACTCAACGTTGAGAAGCTGGTATTTCAAAGAAGAGCTGCCGGCGTTCACGACAAGGACGTCCATGGAGCCTCCACCAAATGAAAATGCCCGGCACGAGCGCGCACCAGGCATGGAACACAGCGAGAAACAAGTCTATTGTACGTGCACGCGGGCCGCCGGACGCCCAGGCGGCCGACCCATCGACGCACGGCACCGAAACGGCGGCGGCGGGAGGCCGTCGGTGATGATGCCGTGAGGGCCGCACGGGCCATGCCGGGACAAGCCGGCCTTTTCGGGGCGAGCGGCAGCTTCGCAGAGGTAAGCGGCGCATGTGCCGCAGGCCGGCATCAGGGGCCTGCATGCAGGGAGGCCGCTTACAGCGAAAACGTCAGCTCAGCGTCGTGTCGCGCGCGTCTGTTTCGACCTCTATCTGGCCCATGAGGGCGCTCACCTGCTGCTCGGCATCGGCCAGGCGCGAGCGCAACGAGGCCAAGAGCTCCACGCCGCGCTTGTAGAGCTCAAGTGACTCCTCCAGCTCCAGCTGGTTAGATTCGAGGGCGCGCACGACCTGCTCAAGCTCGGCGGTCGCCTCGCGATACGTCAGCGCGCTGACGTCTTTCATCTGCTGCGTCATCTGTCGTTCCTCTCATCGGGTTGGACTGAATCGACGGTGCACCCCAGCACACCGTCGGACATGCGTACTTGCAGGGCCTGGCCGGGCGATACCTCGCCCACGCTCGACACGACATGGCCCGCCTCGTCGCACGCCATGGAATAGCCGCGTGCGATGACGGCAAGGGGCGAAAGCGCCTGAAGCTTGCCCGCATCCACCGCCAAGGCGCGCGACCATGGCTGCAGAAGGGTCTGCCCCACATGGGCGGCTCGCGTGCGAGCGGTCTGGAGGGCCTGCCCGGCTTGTGCGAGACGTGCGGGCATAGCCGCCGCAAGGCGCGACTTCTGGTCGTCAAGCGTGGCGCGGGAACGCTCGATCCCGGCCGGGAGCGCGGCCACAAGGCGGTCTTGGGCCAAGTCAAGCTCGCGCAGGGGCGTCTCCACGATGGTACGCATCGGGTCTGCCAGGCACGGCCTCGCCGCCATGAGGTCGAGCGCGCCGCGCCGCTGCGCCAAGTCGCGGTCGAGGGCGTTGCCCAGGCGCATGGCCACGGCGTCGAGGCTTCCCAGCAGCTCCCCCAAATCAGGCGCGACCGACTCGGCCGCCGCCGTGGGAGTGGAGCAGCGACGGGCCCCCACCATGTCGCAGATCGTCGTGTCGGGCTCGTGCCCAATGCCCGTGATGACGGGCACCGTCGAGGCCGCCACGGCCCGTGCGAGCGCCTCGTCGTTGAACGGCATGAGGTCCTCATAGGAGCCGCCTCCCCGCACGAGCAGGATGGCGTCGGGGCGCGCCTGCTCGGCGGCGCGCAGGGCGCGCACCATGAGCTCGGCGGCGCCCGCGCCCTCCACCTGCACGGGACAGAACTGCAGGCGCACAAGGGGGTTGCGGCGGCGCAACGTGCGGGCGACGTCGTCTTTCACCTTGCCGTGCGGAGACGTCACCACGACGATGCGCTCGCAAAAGGGCGGGACCGGGGGCTTGCGGGCAGGGTCCATGAGGCCCTCGGCGTCGAGCTTGCGAGCCAGGCGCGCCACGCGGGCGCGCAAGTCCCCCTCGCCGGCCTCCTCAAGCTTGAAAATCTCGAACTGCATGCGGCCCTTGGCGGGATAGACGGAGAAGCGGCCCGTCAGGCGCACCTTAAGTCCTGGATGCAGGCACACCTCGCCCGCCATGTAGCGGGTGCGCCACATCATGCAGTCCATCGTGGACGCACCGTCCGACACGGGAAAATACACGGCCTTGTAGCCCGGGCTGTCCTTGAACTGCGAGACCTCGCCCTCAACGACAAGCGTCATACCCTCAAGCTGGGATTTTGCGCGTCCCAGGGCCTCGGACACGCTGAGCGAGCCGCTCCCCTGACGCGCTGGCACGGGCTCCTGGGTCGCAGTCAGCTGCCAAGCCATAGGCATATCACCTCCCATAGAAACGGAACCGCTGCGGCACGGCACGCAAGGGCGCGATGCGTCGGCCATGCATACACCTCTCGCGAGGTACGGCCGCGGCGCCTTCGCGAGTTACAGCAGCTCGATCTTCCCATCAACGACCGTGAGCCCTATCTGGCCCTCGAGCAGGGCGTCAAGATGCGAGCCGAGCAGCTCGTGGCGCCAGCCGCACGAAAGGGGCGAGGAGTCGCGGTGCTCGTAGTAGTCGATGAGGTCGTCGCGCGAGGCGAGCATGGACGAGGCGATGTGCTCTCGGTCGGCCACCATCCGCGTGAGCGCGTACATGAGGTCGCACACGCACTCGGTCTCCAAACTGGGCTTGCTGCGATGCGGCATGTCAGGATACAGCTCAGGCGGACAGGAAAGGCCCCTCCGCACGGCCCCGAGCACCTCGGCGCGGTCTTGGGGGGCGAGGTCGGCGCCGCCGCGGATGCGCGTGAGCGAGCCCTCGCTTGTGGGCATGCGCTTGGCGACCTCGGCAAGCAGCTCGTCGCCCATGATCCAGCGACGGGGCCTGTCGAGCGCGGCCGCACGCTCCTCGCGCCAAGCCGCCACCTCGCGCGCCACGCTCATCTGCTTGCGCGAGAGCGACCCCACACGCTTGACCTTGCGATACGCCTCGCGCGGGTCGTGACGATACGACTCAGGGTCGCAGGCGTGGGCGAAGTCGTCCTGCACCCATGCGGTGCGGCCGAGCTCCTCGAGCCGGTCGCGCATCGTGCGCCAGATGCCCGGCAGGTACTTCACGTCGTCGAGCGCGTACTCGAGCTGCTTGGCGTCGAGGGGGCGGGCCGACCAATCGGTGAGCGACTCGGCCTTGGGCAGGTGCACATGGCAGTACTCCTCCACAAGCGGGCCGTAGCCGATTTGATAGCGGTCGGAGACGAACGAGGAGACCACCTGGGTGTCGAAGACGGGGCTGGGGAGCACCCCGCACCAGTCCTGGAGCACCTCCATGTCCTGGGAGCAGGCGTGGAAGACCTTCGTGATGGCGGGGTCCTGGAAGAGCCTCACGAGAGGCTCGACGTCGGACACGCAGAAGGGGTCGACTGCGACCTGCTCGTCGTCGGTGCCCAGCTGCACAAGGCACAATCGCGCCCGGTAGGTCTTCTCGCGCAGGAACTCCGTGTCGATGGCGAGCACCTCGCTGCGCTGGGCCCGTGCACAAAACTCTCGAAGCTGCTCGTCGGTCGTGATAAGCACTATCGATATCTCCCAAAGTTCTACATATATATGTGCAGTACGGCACAAATTTAACCCAATACGACAAAGGGCTGCTAGGTTACCCCAGCAGCCCTTATATTGCAATGGTGGGCGTTACAAGATTTGAACTTGTGACCTCTTCCGTGTCAGGGAAGCGCTCTCCCCCTGAGCTAAACGCCCATATGGTTTTCCGCAAAGATATAACCTTGCGGGAGGGATATCGAATGGTGGGCGTTACAAGATTTGAACTTGTGACCTCTTCCGTGTCAGGGAAGCGCTCTCCCCCTGAGCTAAACGCCCAT
>CAKUKJ010000246.1 GCA_934662525.1 uncultured Coriobacteriales bacterium
GAACTGCTGTGTCATGTTCTTGCAATAAGGTATACATGAAGAAAAGGATTGCACAGCTTATCCCTATCGCGACAAGAGACATCAACGCGAGGCGCTCTTTTTTCTGCAACGTTGCCATATCGGCCTCTTCCTAGGTGTCTTGCGGAAATGAAACCGGGCGGCCATGAGGCTGTACCTACTTGACCGCCCGTTGATTGACCTAGTTCAAATCAGTGTATGACCCTTGGCAGTCGGGACTCCAGAAGCCGGTAATCACGCCGCCCTGAGAGGTTTTATAGGCTGTCACGCGGACATGCTCGCGCATGTCCGCCCCATAAGGTAGGCATTGCGGTCACCTTTGTCTGTAGTCAGGGTGTTCACAATTTTCCACAACGCGTTTACCAGGTGAAACGAGCAGAACCTGACTGCGTTCTCTACCGAATGGCGTTACGGAGCAGGTTGACGAGTTCGTGCGTGCTATGCACCCCGAGCATGGAGAAGGCTTCATGCCGAGATACATGGACGGCGGTTTTTGACAAGTTGAGTTCATTGCCGATCTCGCCGAGAGAGGCGCCTTGCGCCGTCCGCACTGCAACCGAGACCTGCCGAGGGGAAAGTCCCCTGCTCACAAGGAAGCCCTCCATGCGCTGCAGGTCGCTGGGGAGGATTTCCCGGGCCAGTTCCTGGTTGCCCCTTAGATGCGCCATGATTTCCCAGCAGTCGGCAAGCAATGCGAGCGCAGTAATGCTGCCGACAACGATGGCGACCGTGCTGTATACGCCGTCGGCCAAGCGAGGGCTTGCAACGACTTCCAACCACGACTTGATGCCGAGAGGAACAAGCGCAACAACGATGCCGAGCATGGCCAGCGCAGGTATCGGTTTGACTGTGCTGGCCTGCAAGCGGGAGGCTGCCAAAGGGTTTTCGCCGAGGTCGTTTTCTCCAATGAAAAGAGTCAACGTGGTCGTTAGCAAGAGGAGTGCGCTTGCCGGGCTTGTTAAGAAGCCGAACGCGACCGAGACAATCGCAGTGAGGATAACAAGCAAGTGGTGTGAATCTGCGCGACCTACAATCAGGCACAGCATTACCGCGAGTATGAGAAGGGGTGGGATGGCGACCCATGATGACAGGGGGTTCATGTCGAGAAACGCAAGCCAAGAAGAAGCCCACGACCACCCCAGCACGAATGTCGCGCATGGGGCATGCGGCGTCACGGCTCGACAGTCAAACTGCGCGAGTCCCGTTGCGGTGAGGGCGGCCGTGCACAGCATGAGCGCACCATAGCCCCATTGCATCGGCAAATTGGATGCACGCAGGACAAGCGAGCATATGCAGAGCAGTGCCGCACACGCGAGGGCGATGCACACGGGTCCGCTCTCCATGCCCTTTCTTTTGTTTTGGGCTGACCGGCCTTTTGCCAGCCAGATACCCATTAATCCGAGAAGCACGCCGACGACGGTGGCGAGCGCCTTGCCGTGCGTCATGTAGCCTGTCGATATCGGCAGAAGGGCCGCAGCGAGAGATGCCATGCTCATTATCTGGGCAATGGCTTTTGTTTGGATGCCCCGCCGACTTCCGACAGCCCCATGATTGCTTGCGGCAGGGGTGGGTTCTTGTTTGCCCGCAAGTATTTTGAACTCGCTTAAAGATGAAAGCCCGAGCCTTTTGCATGCCCTGCGGCCATACTCGCGCACCGACGATGCTTTGATGCCGAGCTGTGTTGCGATTTGTGCCGATGAGAGCCCCATGAGGTGGCCGGCGACGGCACTGGCCTCCCGGTTGGTAAGCCCAAGCTCCAGCAAAGCTTGGATATAGGGGGCTGAGACATCTGTCGGTTCGGGCGACGTGTCGTCTCGCCTGCAGGCCGGCTGTTTGCGCAAATGTTTCTGGCGGTCGGCGAGTTTGATGGCGATGGGCAGCGCGACGATTAGGATAATCTGCGCGCCTGCAAAGATGAGGGCTTCGCTTTGAGAAACAGCGCGCAATCCAGGAAAGGCACCGACGAGAACGGAGCCGACGGTTGTTCCGATGAGGAGCGCGGCTAAAGATGGGTGCGCCAGACGGGCGTGTTGCAGCTGTTCAATGAAGCCGGTACAGGTTGGGCATTTTGAAGCGCCGAGTGCGCACTTACAAGCAATGACCTGCTCTAAGAGGGGAACCAGGGCCATGGGTGCGATGGTGGTCCAGGCCAGGCTTGAATAGGGGACGTCCGAGGCCGCGGGGGCTAAGGGAAAAGGGCCATGAGGAAGCCAGATTGTCCAGGCGATGGGTTGCAGGAGCCCAATCATGACGAACATGGCAATTGCGGCTCTTGGACGAGGAGTGAGGAGGCTTTGGCATGCGGGATTCGCGTCACCGCCGTCGCTGTTTGATTCGGCGGCTGGCTGAAATGACGTCAGCTGCGCAAATATGCCGCATGATAACGCCGCGATTATCGCGAAGGGAATCGAGAGGGCTGACGAGAAAGCGTATAAGGCTTGAGGTATACGAAAGCCTTGGGCTGCAGTCAAGCTGACGGCCGATTCAAGATTGCTCCCCGTGCCCATGAGTCCTAGGTCGAGCCATTCTGGGATGATGAGAGAAGCAGTGGCAAGGGTGCCTATGAGGACCGCCGTGCGCGCTGCCCTGTCGTTATGGCTGGCAACGGCCGGGTGGGCGGCAAGCCACATGCCAGCAAGCATAGTCGCTGCTACCAAGGGATACATGAGCGAAAACGAGGCGCTTCCGCCAAAAGGCCTCATGCCAATCATATAGGGCGAGCTCAACAGAAGAGCTGCCCAGAGCGTCAGCCCAATCAAACCATGATTCCTTGACAGCAGCGGCATGGTCCTCCTTCGTTTTACCGCTTCTTCCACCCCACGCAGGCGGCCTGCTTCTCCAGCAGCTCCTGAAGGCCCGGCTCGGCCAGGTCGAGCATGGCGTTGAGGCGCTCGCGGCTGAAGGGCGTGCGCTCGCCGGTGCCCTGCACCTCGATGAACTCGTGATGGCCGGTGTAGGCCAGGTTCATGTCGATCTCGGCCTGGGAGTCCTCGGAATAGTCGAGGTCGAGCAGGAGCCTGCCAGCCACCATGCCCACCGACACGGCCACGACCTGGTCGATGAGCGGGATGCGCGAGATCTTCTTGGCGTCCACCCAGGCGGCCAGCGCGTCGTGGAGGGCCACCCAGGCGCCCGTGACGGCCGCGGTGCGCGTGCCGCCGTCGGCGTTGATGACGTCGCAGTCCACCGTCACCGTGTACTCGCCCAGGGCCTTCATGTCGCACACGGTGCGCAGGCTGCGGCCGATGAGACGCTCGATCTCCATGGAGCGGCCCTTGCGCGTGCCGGTCTCGCGGCGCGAGCGCGTGCTCGTGGAGCAGGGCAGCATCGCGTATTCGGCGCTCACCCAGCCGGCATGGGCGCTCTTGCGCCAGTTCGGCACGCCCTCGTCGATGGTGGCGCAGCAGATGAGCTTCGTGGCCCCGAACTCCACCTGGCACGACCCGAGCGCATGGGGCATCACGTTCCGCGTGAGGCTGACGGGGCGCAGGCCCCCCTCGGGGCGGTCGTAGCTGCGCTGGGCGGAGACGCTTTCCTCGGCGGGGGTCTTCTTGAACATGACGGGCATCTTTTGCGGGTCCTTTCCTTTGTCTGTTGAACGAGGGCGGTTTTCGTGCGGCATCGCAAGCCACGTGGAGGCGCTATTCCTCCTGCACGAGGTCCTCGAGCTCGGCTATCTCGATGTGCTCGATGCTTGTGAGCCCGCCTCCGAAGATGAACTGGCCGGCTGCGGCGAACGCGGTGATGTCGTCGCTCGTGGTGGCGAAGCGGTGGCGCGGGGCGACGTCGCCGGGGCCCATGAGCTGGTTGCGGCGCGAAAGCGTCTCGGCCACCTCGCGGGCCGTCTCCTCGGCGGAGCTCACGATGTCGAGGTCGCGGCCAAACACCTTGTGGATGGCCGGGGCGAGCAGGGGGAAGTGCGTGCAGCCCAGTACGAGCGTGTCGATGTCGGAGTGCAGAAGCGGCTCCAGCCCCTGACGCACGACCTCCAGCGACTCCTGCCCCATGAAGACGTCGCGGTCGTGCAGCCAGTCCTCATGCAGGTGGTAGCCCGTCGCCAGCTCCTTTTCCACAAGCGGCACAAAGCTGGGCGTGGCCAGCGAGAACACGTTGGCGCTGGCGTCGAGCTGGTGGATGGCGCGGGCGTAGGCGTCGCTCTCCACGGTGAGCGGGGTGGCGATGACGCCGATCTGCCCCGAGACGCTCGCCTGGATGGCCGCCCGGGCCCCGGGCCCGATGACGCCTATGACGGGCACGCCGAACGTGCGCTGTGCAAGCGGCAGCGCCGCCGCCGTCGCGGTGTTGCAGGCGATGACCACGAGCTTCACGCGCTGCGCCGTGAGCCAAGCGCCAATCTGTCGCACAAACGAGCGAATCTCCTTGGGGGAGCGCACGCCGTAAGGGCAGCGCTTCGTG
>CAKUKJ010000247.1 GCA_934662525.1 uncultured Coriobacteriales bacterium
TGCCACGACAACGCCGCAGCCGAGTCGTTCCTCGCCACGCTGAAGAACGAGACGTACTACCGCAAGAGCTTCGCCGCCAGGGCCGATGCCAAGCACGCGGTCGTCGGGTTCATCGAGGCCGACTGCAGCCGAAGAAGGCCACATTCGACCATCGGCCGCCAGATACCGGCTCGGGCCATGGAGCCGTTCTTCGGGCGCACGAAGCCGCCCGAGGAGGGGCTTCCCATGGCCGCGTGATTCCTCGAGCTCCCCGTGTCCGAAATCTTGACACAGGTCACTCGGCAGGTTTGCGGGCGTGTCTACCGGGCGCCTCGGGCACTACCTGGCCTGGTTCCAGTGGTCCGAGCAGGCCAGGCGGCCTGGCCCGCGCGCCGCACGCGTGCTCTCGGGCCAGGCCGCCACGGGGGCTATGAGAACACGTGGGCCACGCTCGTCTCCGCGCCCCAGCCCTTCTGGGACTATTGGGAGAGGCGGGCCCCCATGTCAACGGTGGGTTAACAGAGAGTAGCCCATTAAACCAAGAGGCCGCTGGACGAACCGTCGTCCGGCGACCTCATTATTTCTCGGGACAGGACGCTTTCGCCGAAGTATCAAGCCCGAGTATCCGTTTGCCCTACGCCACCTCGATCTTGTCTATCGAAAACTCCATGCCGGTTTTGAGTTCGTAGTCGGCTTTTCCGCAGGAGGGGCACACAAACAACGCGTCAGAGTGAATATCGGCGGGGTAAGTGCAACCGCACGACTTGCAGGTGACGGTGAAGGGGATGCGGTTAAGATTGACCTGTGCACCCTGGGCAATCGTGCCCTTGGTGAAATGAGCGAAACAACGCACAAACAGGTCGTCCACGATGTCGCGCAGCTCCCCAATGGATAGGCACACGCGACGCACCTCGTGCGCCTGCGCATTGTTTGCAGCAGCCACCACAACGTCAATAACATCGCGTGTGATTGCAAGCTCGTGCATGGTTTCCCCTCTCCCCCGCGTGGCACCCAAGGAACCAGGCAGCCCGTGTTACGCAAGCCACCCGGTCCCTATCCCACATGCCTACTTACGCCTTGGCGGCGCGAAGCTTCTCCAGCTTGGCAGCGAAATCGTTGTCTGCCTGGTTGTCATCGAGGCTCGTGCCCACGAAGTCGCGGATGTAACCCTTCTGCATACGGTCCTCGGCGCGCCACTTGAGGTCGTCGATGTAGTCGAACGGCATCTTTTCGACGATGTCTTCCTTCTTCTTGAGAATACGCGCAGAAGCCGGGCAGACGAGAGCGCACTGTCCACAGGCGACGCAGCAGTTCTCCATGACACACAGACCGTCGTCACCAAAGGAAATGGCCTTCATGGGGCAACGGTCGATGCAAGCGCCGCACTTTACGCACGCGTCGCCATCGTAGTTAAGCACGTAGCCAGTGGCCTTGGGGAAGTTGGAGGTTTCACCGTTCACGCGACGATACGAGGTGAGGCAATCGCACATGTCGGACTTGCACATGCAGGCAATGCCAGGATGCTCGCCCCAGTACATCTCAGGAACAAAGCCGTCCTCGATGGCGGTCTCGATGTTGGCGATCATCTCCTCCTTGGTGACGCGCTCCGCAAGACCCTCCTCGATGAACCAGTCGGCATACTCGCCAAAGACCATGCATGTCTTGATGAAGCCCTCGCCGTCTTCACCGTTCCAGGTGTGCTCGCGCTTGAAACCGTCCATCTCCGCGTCACCGCGGGTCTTGGCTGCCAGGCGGCAGATGCACTCGCCGATGCCGTAAGAGTCGGTGGAGTCGACGATGAGACGCCAATCGCGCAGCTCGTCGATGACGCCGCCCTCGACGACGCTGGAATCCACGGGGCACACGTGCAGAATGGGATACGCGGAACCCGTGCCGTAGTCCGAACCGGAGACGCCGATATTCACGAACGACAGGTCCTCGCCAACCTCGGGGATGTGGGTCTCCCAGATGCCGTCAATCCAGGCATGCAGCCAGTACCACTTCGTGCCGGCGCGCAGGTTGCGCGTGACGAGACGCTTGTCGCAGAGGTTGTCGAGGATCTTTTCGGCCTCCTCGCGGGTGTACTCGACGCCGAACTTGCGAGCACGGCGGATATAGTCGAACGAGTTGAACCACGTGAGACTCGGGGCCAGCACCTCCTGGGCCGCCTCCTCGGGAGTCCACAGGCGCATGAACATCTCATAGGAGTTCTCCACCGGGTCGTTGGCGATGCCCTCGCTCATACGGTTAATCTTATTGCGCAGGGCGACATAGGCCTTGTCCACCACGGTGCCGTCGGGCAGAATGAGGTCCTCAGTGACGATGGGCTCATCATCGAGCAACTCGTCGAGCTCCTCGGTCGTGGCACCCAGATTGATGGACTCACGGGCGGTTGCACCGTACAACTCCTTGTGGTCGACCTCGCCGCCGGCGACGGTCTTCGTACCCGACTCAGAATCAGTCAGCTTGGGTGAGGCGTCGTCAGCAAGGGCAACATTGACAACGGGCACGGTCAGGACAGCCGCGCCGAGCGTGGCGAGCATGCTCCTGCGGGTCATGGCGCTGCCGGGCTGGAAGTTGATGGTCTCTTTCATGGTGCCTTCCCTTTCTCCTTTTTTGACGTTTGCGCGCCAGGCGGCAAGACCTGGGCCTGCAGGGGTTGGCCCGACCTTGGCCACCTCGGCGCGTCGATAAAAAGTATGGGCCAACCGTGGCACCCGACAACATAACCAAAGCGCGTTATCCTCATCTACCAGCTATTTTGCTTATCACCAAAACGTGTTATTAGCGCTTGTGACCGCGTTGTCCTATACTTGGCCCACAAGGAGAGGTGGTTTGATGCACAACAGCGAGGACAACGTGGCAGTCGCCATCTTGGGAGCGATGGCGATGATGCTCAACTTTGTTTGGTTTGACCTACCCGGACATGGCACGGTCTTTCTGCAGCATGCCGCAGAAATGGGCCTGGAGGTTGCCGACGGCCACACGCTCTTCCTCATTGGCATGTTCGCAACCGTGCTCTTTACAGCGCTCGCACCCCGTTTTTGTGAGCGACATGTCGCTGCGCTCCTCATTGCAAGCGCACTCATCGGGACGCCGGTCTTGGGCGTTTACTGTCTGGCAACCTCACCTATGGCCTCGGCAGTTGCCGTCGTGCTCATCGGTCTCGCCAACCTCGCCCAGCTCGTACCGTGCTTCTGCATTCTCATGTATGTCATAAACCGAGCGATGCTCGTCTTCTCCATCACAGGCGTGTTCATGATTAAAACGCTCGTCACATACCTCGCCGACAGGCTTCTCAGCACCGAGGCACAGATGGCCTTTGTTATCGCGCTGCCTCTCCTAAGCCTCGCATGCGCTTTGGCAGCACGTCATTTCATAACCGACGGCGCGCTTGAGGCCAACGCGGTGCGCATCAAATTCGAGGAACCTCTCTCCACAGTCATGATGGGCATGGTGCTCGTGTCGAGCGTGCTCTTCGCAACCACGCGCGTTGTGAGCAACATGGGGTTCTGGGGCACAACATATGCCGTCAGCGCGCTGAACCCCTTAGAGGTTGCCCTTGCCAGCGCACTCTTTTGCATCGTCTGCTATTTCACACTCGTCAAAACGAATGCCCAATTGCTCTTTCGGTTTTTACCGGGACTTTTGATACTCTTCGCAGCCTACGCCTTCTTATACTCAGGGCTGGGAGAGCGTATGGGGCTGTCTGCAACTGCTCTTGGAGTTTTCGCCCAATATGCCGAGGTGTACGGCGAGGCATTCGTGTGGACGGTCATCTTCTTGGCCATCCGAACCCTGCGCATACCGCCTATGCGCATCGTGGGCATACAGCAGTGCGTCTTCGTCGGCATCGAGTTGGCGCTGCAACAGTATGTGCGATATAGCGACGAGGCGAGCCTTGTTATCGTGCTGTTCGCGTTCTTCATCGTGTTTGGCCTGCTCATCTGGGCTCTCTGGCATTTCTATGCCAACGGCCGTGCCGACCAAGGCCCCCGCTGCGCCGCGTGCATCCACGCCGCAGAACTAGAACGGCTGCACGAGCTTGAGAGAGATGGAGATTCAGACGCAGACGCTGGTACCTCTGAAGAGCAGCCAGGCTGCCAGGTGCAGCCCCGCTCAACCACGCTAAGTATGCCCACAGGCGGCACCGGCTCCGAAGTCACCGATGTGCGTCGTCTCTTCGCCGAGAAACACGGCCTGTCCGAACGCGAGACCGATGTCTTCGTCTTGCTTGCCCAAGGCCGCTCCCGCAAATTCATCTGCGACGAGCTCTTCATCGCCGACGGCACAGCAAGCACCCACATCCGCCACGTCTACGAAAAACTCGGCGTCCACAGCAAGCAAGAGCTGCTCGCACTCGTATATAAGGACGATAAGGCCGACGCATAAGCAAAGAGTCGCTATCCCCATATCCCCCAAGGCACGCTGCGCAGCAGCCGCGCCCCTCTTCTC
>CAKUKJ010000248.1 GCA_934662525.1 uncultured Coriobacteriales bacterium
GGCCGCATGGCGCGCCTGGGCTACCCCTTCTTGTGCGCCCCCTCGCGCAAGCGCTTCGTGGGCGCCGTCTCGGGCGCCAACCCTGCCACTGCGCGCGACGCCGCCACGGCGGGGGTCGTGTGCGCTGCGGCCATGGCGGGCGCACGTCTTGTGCGCGTCCATGACGTGCGCACGTGCGCCCAGGCCTTGCGCGGCTTTGAGGCGTGCGCGGGCATCGCTCCCGAGCGGCGGGCCCTCGTCGCCCTCGGCTCGAACATGGGCGACCGCATGGGCGAGCTGCGCGCGGCCCTCTCTGCCATCGACACCCTGCCCCAAACTAGCGTCGTCGCTGCGAGCAAGGTATATGAAACCGAGCCTGCATATCTGGGAGACCAGGACCTCTTCGCCAACGCCGTCGTCGAGATTGAGACGCGCCTGCATCCCCGGGCCTTGCTGCCCCAGCTCCTCGCCATCGAGGACGCGGCGGGCCGGGTGCGCGCGGTGAAGAACGGCCCGCGCTGCCTCGACGTCGACCTGCTGTGGATGGAGGGGGAGCGCCACGCCGGCCCCCGTCTCACTTGCCCGCACCCCCGCATCGGGGAGCGCGACTTCGTGCTCGTGCCCCTTGCCGACCTTGTGGGCGACGCCGAGGCGTTCTGCGTGCGCGAGGGCATCGCCTGCGTGCCGGCTGGGCAGCGCCTCGGCCACGTCGAGCGCGTGCTGGGGGAGCTGCGCTGAGACGCGTTGGGGATGGCCCTCAAAACCCTCGATATAACCTTTGACTCAAACGTTTGACTATTCTCGAAAGGCCAGCTCATGAGCGCTTGTGACACCGCTTGTCCCAGCAACCTCCTTAAGGTCGTTGACACGACGGGTTCCACGAACGACGACGCCCGCGAGGCGGCCCGCTCCGGTGCCGCCCATGGTTTTGCCGTCGCCGCGCACGTGCAGACGGCGGGCCGCGGCAGGCGCGGGCATGTGTGGGAGTCGCCGCGCGGCAGCCTCTACCTGTCGTGCGTGCTTCGCCCCCAGGTGCCCATGCATTACTTCACGGGCTTGCCCGCCGTGTGCGCGCTGGGCGTGCTCGATTACCTGAGAGGCGAGCTCGGCATTGCCGAGGCGGCTCTCAAGTGGCCCAACGACATCGTCGCGGGCGGGGCCAAGCTCGTCGGCATCCTCGTGGAGGCGGGGTCTTCGCCCAAGGGGCCCTATGCCGTGTGCGGTGTCGGGGTCAACGTTGCTCCCGTGTCGACGCAGCCCGACGGGGCTGCGACCGCCCCGGCAAGCCCCGAGGCCCTTGCCCGCACCTGCCTCGCGAGCCTCGTCGCCGACCCTGCCCTTCTTCCGAGCTTCGACGCCCTTGCCGAGGGGCTGCGCTCCCATATCGTCGCCCGTGTGGACGCCTGGGCGGCCGCCTATCGTCAGGGCAGGGCCCAGGCTGGCCCCATGGCCCCCATCCTCAACGAGTACTTCGATGCCTGCCCACTGCTCGGGCACCAGGTCCGCGCCCTCTCACCTGAAGGCGAGCTGCTCGCAACGGGCGTTTTCACGGGGCTTGACTGCTGGGGACGCGCCACGGTGCACACCTCGGATGGCGTTGACGTTGTTTACACGTCCGAAATGGCCTCTCTGCGCGCGGCGGAGTAGACTGAATCGGCTTATCCGCGCGGGCCGCGCAGACGCCGCGCCCGTCTCAAACGAGGAGTCTCATACATGAACCAGGTTGCAGCAGCCCAAGCAAAGCCCGGCATCTCCACGCTCGACATCGCCCAATGCGGCGTCGTCATCGCCCTCATCGCCGTCGCGGCCCAGGTCACCGTGGCCATAGGCCCCGTGCCCTTCACGCTGCAGCTGCTTGTCGTCGTTCTTGCCTCGCTCGTCTTCACGCCGCGTCAGGCGGCCATCGCGCTTGCCGGCTACCTGCTGCTCGGTCTTGTGGGCTTGCCCGTCTTCTCGGGCGCCGCAGGCGGTTTCGCCAAGCTGGCCGGCCCCACGGGCGGCTACCTGTACGGCTTTCTCGTCTCGTCGGTGCTCGGAGCCTTCCTGCGCCGCCTTGTCCTGGGCGACCCCGCACGTGCCGGCAAGCCCCGCCGCATCGCCTCCGACGTCGTCGCCTGCGTGGCCACGGTCGTCGTGTGCTATGCGATAGGCACCGCCCACTTCATGGCGATGAGCGCCTTTGCCGGCACCTCCGTCGACCTTGCCTACGTGCTGGGGGCCTGCGTCATCCCGTTCATCGTGCCCGATGTGCTCAAGTGCGTCGCCGCCGTGCTCGTTGCCTGGGCCCTTCGTGCCGCCATCCCCTCCATCGCTGCACGATAGTCGCAGAATTGCGGTGTCGGAGCGTCTTGCCGGAATTTTAAATAGTTGCGTTTTCACAACATCGCGTTTCAAGCTCTTCTTTTTCTTAGTGGGCAGGTAACATTCACGCGAATGCGTGTCTTGTTTCACTGGGAGAGGAAGGGCTTTTTCGTATGAACCAAGCGGCTAAGAAACGCCTCGTCGTCGTGGGGCTTGTCATCGTCGCGGTCGCCATCGCGCTGTTCGCCGTGCTCGGCAGCGGCGCCGCTGCCTCCACGCTCACGGTCGAGCAGGCGGTCTCGGGCGACTACGAGGGCAAGAAGATTCAGGTCTCGGGCCCCGTCGTCAAGGACTCCTACACGAACGAGGGCGCTAGCTGCGTCTTCCGCATCGCCGGCTCCGAGGAGGGGAGCACCTCCGAGCTCGAGGTCGTCTATGGCAAGGGCATGCCGTCTTCGTTCGGCACGGGTGTCACCGCCATTTGCACCGGCACCATGCAAGAGGGCAAGCTCATGTGCTCCGAGCTCGCCACCAAGTGCCCCTCCAAGTACGAAAGCGCGGAAGGCGCCGTCACCGCAGCCACCATCGCCGCCTCTCCTGCCAGCTATGTGGGCGTCGACGTCAAGCTTGCCGGCTACGTCACGGCCGGCTCCATAGCCGACGCCACGAGCGACGTCCGTTTCGTCGTGAACTCGCAGGGCTCAAGTCTCAATGTCAGCTATAAGGATGCCCTTCCCGAGGGTATGGAGGACGGCAGCGCCGTCGTGGTGAGCGGTGCGCTCGACGCCGACGGCGAGACCTTCGTGGCCACCGACGTCGCCCTTGACGCATCCGTCTCGGTTGAGGAGGAGTAGCATGGTCTCTTACGTCATGGGCACCATAGGCGCTGCGGCGCTGTGGGTCGCCTTCGCGGCCACGATAGGGGCGATCGCCCTGCTCGTCGTGGGCCACATCCAGGGCGGCAAGCCCGTCGTCAAGGGCGGCGCCCCCAAAGGGGAGGCCGCCACGGGCCTGGGCCACGTCTGCGTCTTCGTGACGATGCTCGCCCTGCTCGTTGCCTGCGCCGTCATCGTCGAGGGCTTCTTCACGCACAACGTGGCCCTGTACTACGTGGCCAGCGAGTATCCCACCGACACAGGCTCGCTCTTCTGGTTCTACCAGCTCGCCGGCCTGTGGGCGGGCCGTGCAGGCTCCCTTCTCACCTGGGCGTTCCTCATCAGCGCCTTTGCCGCCTACATTGCCTGGAAGCACCGCAAGGGCTCCGACCGGCTCTCCAACATCGCGCTCGTCGTCATAATGTTCGTGCTCGTGCTCTTCATCGCGGTCATGATGTTCAGCTCCGGCAACAACCCCTTCGTCCTCACCGACAGCTCCTATATCGACGAGGCGACGGGCACCCTCGTCGGGGCCGCAAGCACGTGGGGCATGAACCCGCTGCTGCAGCACTGGGCCATGGCCATCCACCCGCCGACGCTGTTCATCGGCTATGCGGGCATGACCGTGCCGTTCGCCTACGCCATCGCCGCCCTTGTGTGCAACGACCCCTCCAAGCGCTGGGTCGAGCTTTCTCAGCGCATCGCGCTGTTCGCCTTCATCTTCCTGACGGTCGGCATCGGCCTGGGCGCCGTGTGGGCCTATGTCTGCCTGGGCTGGGGCGGCTATTGGGGATGGGACCCGGTCGAGAACGCCTCGCTTCTCTCCTGGCTCGTCGCCGTCGCCATGATTCACACCTTCACCGCCTACTGCCGCCGCGACATGATGAAGGGCTGGGCCGTCTTCACCGCCACGCTTACATTCGTCTTCGTGGTGCTCGGCACGTTCATCACACGCTCCGGCATCGTGCAGTCCGTCCATGCCTTTGAGGACGACCCCGTGTCGCTCGCCCTCTTCCTCGCCATTATGCTCGGGGCCCTTGTCGTGCTGCTTGTTGCCTGGATCTGCCGTCGCAAGAGCTTCCAGAGCACCGACGACATCGAGAAGGTCGTCTCCAAGAACGGGTCGTATTACCTCACGAACCTCATCATGGTGTTCTCGGGCATCCTCCTTGCCTATCTCAACGTCTCGAGCGCGCTGCCGACGTTCTTGCCCGCCGGGGGGCTCACCATCGGCACGGGCGCCTATGAGACGGTCGCCCGTCCCCTGGGCGTCATCC
>CAKUKJ010000249.1 GCA_934662525.1 uncultured Coriobacteriales bacterium
AACTGGTGCGCAACTTCTATCGCATGGGCAAGCGGCAGATCGAGCTCGGGAGCAAGGGCGGGCCTTTCGCGTTCATAGAGTTTGCCATACCCGCGTGCTATAGTGGGCGTGCTTGTCTCGCACGGATGTCCGCTGGGCTCGATGCCCCGGCTGGGCAAGGCTCCCGGCGCCATGGCGGCCCGGATGCTGCGTTGCCACCGTTTACCTGCGAGGCCGCTCGTAGAAAGGCATGACTATGCAGCTCTTTTCCGCCGCCGCCCAAGAGCAGGTGCGCCTGTACCTGGACGAGTCGGGCACGCTGGGCTTTGGCGACGAGGTCTTCACCATGGCGATGGTGCGCGTGCACGACCTGCCCAAGCTAGAGGCGTGCATCGCGCGCAACAAGACCACCCAGGCCGAGATCAAGGCCTCGCAGATGAAGACGGCCCAGAAGCTGTCCCTGGCCAACACGATTCTCAACCAAAACGGCCTGCAGATCTACCTGCTCACCATCGACCCCGCCGCCGCGAGCGCCTGCGAGCGCAAGCTCGACAAGGAGCTGCTGTACGACTCGATGATCGCCCAGGCCATGGCCTACTATCTGGAACGCGGCGAGCTGCCGAGGGGCCTTCCCTATCGCCTGTCGCTCGACATGCGCGGCGGCATCCGCGAGAGCTTCGAGGACATGGTGTGCGAGAGCATCGGCAACGTCCTCATGCACCGCGCAGATCCGCTTGTGAGCGGCCTGGACATCCGCTACATGGACTCCAAGTACTCGGCGGGCGTGCAGGTGGCCGACCTGTTCAGCAACATCTACCGCACGGCGCTCGCGCAGAAGGACTCGCCCTGCAACGACTTTCTGCGCAAGGGCCGCGCCGACGGCATCGTGCATGTGGGATTCTCGTTCGGCCTGCCCGAGCTTGCCGCCCAGATGAGCCAGATTGCCGCCGACCTTCGCGCGCGCGTTGAGTACGACGTGGCAAACAACATCGTGAGCACCTTCCGCACGCTTCCCACCGGGGCCGAGGCGACGAGGGAGGAGCCGGCAGTCATCGGTGAGCAGACACAGGCAGCGGCCGCGAACGGAGGCGACACCCCTGCGGCACCGTCGGGCGAAAAGGCACAGAAGAGCGGCAGCGCCGCCGATGCGGGCATGGCCCCCGCCGTGCAGGAGGCCCCGCTTGCGCAAGCCGCCCAGCAAGAGCCCGCACGCGGCGATGCGGCCGCAAGCCCGAACAAAACAGCCACCGGCGAGGCGGGCGCGGGCGACGTCGATGCAGGCAAGGCCGGCACGGGCAACGACGGTGCGGCCGCCGAGTCCGACGTGGGCGCAAACGCAGGCGAGGAGGCAACGGAGGCGCCCCGCGCCCTCTCGCGCTCGGCGCGCAGGCGCCGCTCCCGTGCGGCCCGCAAAGCTGCCGACGCACCGCAAGGGGACGCCGGCGCCAACGCCGACACGGGCACAGACGCGCAGCCGCAAGAGCCGACGGCAGATGACGAAACGCCTGCGACTGAAAGTGCGGCAATGCCGCCCGAGCAAGCGGAGCCCTCCGCCGAGCCTGCGGCCCTTACGGCAAGGGAGCGTCGCCAGAAGGCCGCCAAGAAGACCGCTCGCGGCACCGCCAAACACCCCCGGAAAGCCGCTGCTGACCAGGCACAGGAGGCCGTCTCCCAGGACGAACCCACTCAGGACGATGCCGCGCAACCCGCCGACACGCAACCCCCATCGATACCCGAGGCCGCCCCGACCGAGGCCGCACAGCCTGAAAAGCCCAAGCGCACCAGAACGAGGGGCCGCTCGAAGGCGAAGTCCGCGCCCGCAACCGTAGAGGAAACGGCCGTCGGCATGCAGACGGACGTAGACGCATCCCCCAAACCCGAGCAAGACGCGCCGGTGCCCGATGCCGCCCCCTCTGACGGGGCAAATCCTGCCAAACCCAAGCCGCGCCGCACGCGCACCCGCAAAGCGGCGGCCCAACCCGCCGAAAGCGCCCCAACCACCGCAACCGCAGAGTAGCGACCACACCGGTCGGCATCGCAAAGCGCAAGCCATCGATGCCGACCGGTTTTCTAACCCGCACGGTTGGGCCTATTCGCATCAAAACGCAAGATACCGCCGCGTTTTGGGGGTTCGTGATAGGTTGCGCCTGAGCTCAGATCGCCCTGAAAGTGCGGAATCGCCTTCCACCCGGCGTAAGACCGCCGTTTTTGCAATCCTTCCAGCCCAAAAGGAACCTCCAGGCCGCAGAGCGACCGACGGCCCCTCTAGGCACACCTATCACGAACCCCGATTTCGCGGCGATACCTGCCTTTGCCGCCCAAAACCGGCATCGCACCCAGCCTCAGCCGACTAAAACCGGCAGCCCGGCCCCTCGACGTAGCGCGTGCGCACAATCTCGCGCCTCACGTGGGCCAGCGCCGCGTCCTCGCCCTGCTCGGCAAGCATCACGAGCAGGCGCTTGAGCAGGGCCTCGGTCATCGGGTGGATGGGCAGCTCGACGGGCGCGGAGTGCTCGAGCTCGTAGTACTCCAACGGGCTGCGGTCGGTGTAGGCGTCTTTCTTGTACACGCGGCTGGCGGCGATACGGTCGCAGAACATCTCCACCACGTAGCGCGTGGGCATCGGCTTGCCCTCCATCGTGGGGTCGCCGTTGCCCTTGATGTCCACCCAGTACTCCCAATGGTGGCGGTTGCGCCCCTTGTGGTGCATCCAGGCCTCCGAGTAGCCCTTGTCGGCTCGCTCGGCGGAGTTGGGACTGCGGAATCCCTGGTAGTAGCGCGCCCCTACCATAAACTCGCACGGCGAGTACTTGGAGAGGTCATGCGCAAGGCCCTGCCGGTAGAGGCCCACGCGAAAGCAGTAGCGCATCACGAGCAGCTTGTGGTGCGTGATGGTGCGCAGATGCCCCCATGCCTTTTTGAGCGTGAAGCGCCCCAGGTCTGAGGCGTCGAACGGCTCGTCGATGGCATGCGTTTCCCGGGGCTTTGCTGACATGGGCGGTCTTTCTGCGCGATGGGGTTTGTCTTGTGAGCGCATTTATAGCACAGCGGCGCGCACGGCACGTGATATTCTCCCCCATCAGCCCTAAATCGCCCTCTGCAGCCACCCAATCGAAAGGTCCCGCCATGCGCGCACGCAAGCCCAAGAACCTCGACGAGCGCCGCCGGCTTTATGCCGACGCCATCATCGACGACGCGCAGGAGCGGGCCGGCCATTGGGCCGAGATGCTGCTGCCCCGCGCACGCGAGGTGAGGCTCGATTTGGGCTGCGGCAAGGGAGGCTTTGTCATCGAAAGCGCCAAGGCCGAGCCCGACGTGCTCTTCGTGGGCGTGGACGTGGAGGAGGTCTGCGTCGTGCTCGCGGCCCAGCACGCCATCGAGGCGGGCGTGTACAACGCCGTCTTCATCCTCGACGAGAAAGACGACGTCAGCCGGTTCTTCGCGCCCGGGGAACTCGCCCGCATCCACCTCAACTTCTCGGCCCCCTTCCCCCAGAGCAAGGCGGCGGGCAAGCGCCTCTCGCACGCAGACCGCCTCATGGCCTACCGCAAGCTCCTGGCGCCCGGCGGCGTCGTATGCCAGAAGACCGACTCCGAGCCGCTCTTCAAGTTTTCGCTCACGCAATACCAGATAGCCGGGTACGAGCCCCTGGCCTGCACGGACGACCTTTTGAGCGAGCCTTCTTGGCCGCAGGCGAACGTGCCCACCGAGTTTGAGGAGCGCCTGTGCCAGATGGGCGCCACCGTGCACGCCGTCATCGCCAGGCCCGGCCCCGCCCCCGAGAAGGTCGAGCAGGTCGCCCCTCTCTCGCTTGCACAGTACCTGCCCGACGACCTGGAGTCGATGACGTACATCCCCCTGGGCATGGAGGACACCGTGCGCAACCTGCTCAACCGCCGCGCCAACCTCGCCCGCAAGGCGGAGCTGCGCGCCAAGAACCCCAAGCGCCACCGCCCGCGCGGGGAGAAGGCCGAGCGCGACCTCTAGACCTCTAGGTTAGCTATTGTTGACATAGTGAGCATCCCGTATCAGAATGCGGGATGACATTGCCCGGCCGCGCGCATCTCTGGCAGCCGGGCATTTTTACGGCACATATAGTTAGCTTTGGCTTATTGAAAGGCGGTTGGAGGCATGGCCGACGAGGCATATCTGAGCGTGCGGGGTCTATGCAAGGGCTACGGGCAGGGCGAGTCGCGGCAGACGGTGCTGCACGATGTGAGCTGCGAGGTGGGCAAGGGCGAGATATGCGTGCTGCTCGGGCCGTCGGGTTCGGGCAAGTCGACGTTCCTCAACCTCGTGGGAGGGCTGGAGCCGGCCGATGCGGGCACCATCCGCGTGGGGGCCACGACCCTCACGGACCTCGACGCAAGGGGCCTCACCGAGTACCGCCGCCGCGAGCTGGGCTTTGTCTTCCAGTTCTACAACCTCGTGCCCGACCTCACCG
>CAKUKJ010000250.1 GCA_934662525.1 uncultured Coriobacteriales bacterium
GCGCTAAAGTGAGAGAAGCCACGCCCGCCACCCGTCTCTGCTCTTGCCGCCGACTCGCCTTGCTACTCTTTTGCCGGGTCGCACGCGGCCAATGCGCTCACGAACTGCGTCACGAGGCGGTTAGGGTTGGAGGAGGAGTAGACGGCAAAGCGGCGGTAGCTCGTGTCGCAGCCGGCCAGCTCGTGGACCTCGCAGCTGGCACGGTAGCTTGCGGGGATGCTGCTTGCGTAGTTGAAGAACTGGCGGCGCGAGAACAGCCACATCTCGTCGGCCTCGAGCGCGTGCATGAAGAACTCGTCCATGGTCGCCGCGTCGATGAAGCGGGTCGGTGGCCGCTGGTCGCAGTTGGCGAAGAGTCCGAGCACGCGGTCGAAGTAATTGTCGAACGAGGCCGAGGGCCGGGGGATGTAGCGCTTGCACACCTGGTTTACGTGCACTTCGCGTTGCGTGGGGAGCGCCCCCTTGGGCAGCGCCAACACCATGGAGTCCTCCATGAGGGGCACGGCCACAAAGCCCGCCTCGGCCAGCGCGTCTTCGGAGAGGTTGTAGTCGATGTACACGTCGACCTCCCCTGCGCGCAGGGCGTCCCAGCCGCTTTGCCCCCGGCCGTGGAACGGCTGGACGTTGAAGCCGCCGTAGGTCTGCTTAAGGCGCAGCTTCGCCAGCGAGATGGCGTCGATGATGGTGCGGTCGTCGAGGGCGTAGGCCACGCGCAGCGAGTAGCTCGCGTCGGCCCGGTAGTGCGCCACCTGCTCGAGCAGCGATTCGTATTCGCCCACCAAGGTGGAGGCCTTCTTGAGCACGAGCGAGCCGACGGGCGTGAGGCTGGTCGAGGACCCCTCGCGTTGGACGAGCGGCATGCCGATCTCGTGCTCGAGCGCGGCGATGTGGCGGCTGAGCGTGGAGGTGGAGACATGCAGCTCCTCGGCTGCGCGCGTCATGTTGAGGTGCTTTGCGAAGACGATGAACTCCCTGAACTCGGCCATGCCCTCAAGTGCCATGCGGGCCCCTTTCCCGTGTTGCCGTTCGTTTTGCGCGATGTCCCGGCCTTTCCCCATGGCCCTCGAGGCTCGCGGCGGTTTCCCGTCTCTTGCGAATCCCGACCATCCTATTGCAGGTTTTGCAACGCGCATGGTAGCACGTGCGGCATCGGCCTGAAAACCTTGCACGGCGCGGTGCCGAACATGTCGGGCTTTGCAATGCGCGCCCGCCATAGAATGCACGTCGTGCGGTGCCTGGGGAGGTGCCGCGAGCGGGCGGGCCGAGGGGGCTTGCCCAACCGATGGGAAAGGTGATTCGAACATGAGCAACGCCAAGATGTCTCGCCGCGGGTTCGTCGCAGGTGCCGGCGCGGTTCTCGCAGGTGCCGGCCTTGCCGGTGCCGCTTTTGCCGACGAGGCTCCCGAGCAGGCGTGGGACCAGGAGTGCGAGGTCCTCGTGTGCGGCTACGGCGCCGCCGGCGCGGCATGCGCCATCGAGGCCGCCGACAACGGCGCGAACGTCCTCATCATCGAGAAGGCCGCCCTTCCCGGCGGCTCCATGGCCCGCTGCGGCGGCGCCATCATGGGCGCGGGCACCAAGGTGCAGGAGGCCCTCGGCGTGACCGACACCGCCGACGCCCTCTTCGACTGGGTCAACACCTGCGTCAACCAGAACTACAACCTCTGCCCCGAGGAGATAATCCGCGCCTACGCCGATATGTCGGGCGAGGACGTGGACTGGATCTGCGACTTGTGCGAGACCTACTGCGGCCATGAGCTGTTCGAGGTGGAGTGGGCTACCGAGAACGAGGGCGCCCAGGACAACGAGGCCACGGGCGACAACGGCAACGGCGTGACCTCCGGCTGCCTCAACGCCGTGGGCTGCGAGTACGACAAGTTCGGCATCTCCAAGGACGAGGCCGTGCCCCGCTCGCACTGGGCTCACTCCTACGACGGCGCGCCCAACTCCGGCCCCGAGCTTTTCGACCCGCTCTACGAGTGCATCAACGCCAAGGTGGAGGAGGGCACCGTCGCCGCGCAGTTCAACTGCGCCCTCAAGGACTTCATCCTGGGCGACGACGGCGCGGTGATCGGCGTCGTGGCCACCACGGCCGACGGCGACATCCGCATCAAGGCTTCCAAGGGCGTCATGCTCGCCACGGGCGGCTTCTGCGCAAGCGACGACATGAAGATGCGCTTCTGCCAGGATGCCCTGGGCTACACCACCTACATGTGCCACGACTGCACGGGCGACGGCATCAAGGCCGCCATGCGCATCGGTGCCGACCTGTACAACATGCCCAACTTCTATCCCATCGAGGTCGCCCAGGTCTACCAGTTCGCCGAGAAGTACAACGACGTCTTCAACTCCTGGCTCGACATGGACGAGACCGGCACCATGAACGTGCCCGCGCACAACATGGCCGAGTGCCATGGCGGCGTGCGCATCAACGCCGACGCCCAGGTGCTCGACATCGACGGCAACGTCATCCCGCACCTGTACTGCTCGGGCAACGACACGGGCACCAACATCTTCGGCGTGCCCGGCAACTACCCCGGATGCGGCTGCTACGTCTCCTTCGCGCTGGCTTTCGGCCGCATCGCCGGCCGCAAGTTGGCCGCCGAGCAGGAGGGCGTGAATGTCGAGGTGCCCGCCGACCCCTTCACCGCCGAGGACGTCGTCATCAAGGAGACGGAGACCGAGGAGGAGCCTGCCGAGATCGTCGATCTGTCCACGGCCACGCTCAAAGACGGCACCTATGCTGGCGAGGGCCAGGGTCGCGGCGGCAAGATTGACATCGAGATCGAGGTCAAGGACGGCAAGTTCACGGTGACCTCGCTCACCCACGAGGCCGAGACGCGTGGCATCGGCGCCGAACCCATCGAGGACGGCACCATCGCCGGCCTCATGGAAGACGCCCAGAGCCCCGACTTCGACGCCATCTCCGGCGCCACGCTCACCTGCAACGGCGCCGCCGAGGCGCTGACCGACGCCCTGACGAAGGCCGCCGAGTAGGGAAGCCGCTCTTCGGTTTTTGCCCACAAGCACCGCGCTCTCCGAGAGGCCGCCCACGTCGGGTGGCCTCTTTTTTGCTTGGCCTGCCATCTCATGTCGGAGGCTTTGCGTTGGGCAAATTGAATCAGTGTATTTTGAAGTACAGGATTTTCTACCATTGAGTGTGTGTCGGATACACGAATCCGAAGGTCGGCCGAAGCCGCCTGCTCTCGCGCGGCTCAGGCTGCCTCTGCCGCAACCCATGCTTGCGCCGGCGACGGATTTGCCTGCTCGTGCGACAGGGGTCGGCGGGCGTAAAATCCAGGCAGTTCTGTGCGCGGCGCAAGGGGCGCCGCACGTCACACAAGGAGGACTGCACATGAGTACCATCTCTCGTCGCGACCTTCTCAAGAGCGCCGCTGCCGGCAGCGCGGCTGTCGCCGCACTCGGCATGGCCGCACCGGCACTTGCCGATGAGGCCGCACCTGCCGAGGTCAAGCATTCCTGGGAGGTCAAGCCCGACCCCATCACCGACGTCGCCGAGACCGTCGACTGCGACGTGCTCATCGTCGGCGGCGGCTATTCGGGCTGCTCGTGCGCCTGCAACGCCGCCCAGAACGGCCTCAACACCGTCCTCGTGGAGAAGGACGACGTGCTCAACGGCCATGGCGTGGGCGGTACCGGCGCCATCAAGAGCCGCGTGATGGACGAGAACGGCATCGTGCTCGACAAGCCCATCGAGATGGAGCGCTGGGTGGCCACCTGCGGCAACCGCTGCAACGAGAAGGTTGTGGGCAAGTTCTTCCGCGAGTCCGAGCGCTGCATGAACTGGCTGCTCGACTTGGGCGAGGAGTACGGCATGGACTGCATGCTCACCGTGGGCTCCAATTCCACCGTGCACCCCGAGGCCTCGTGCTACCACATGCTGTTCGGCGGCGACTTCTACGACCAGTACGGCTTCGCCAAGGCCGTCGAGTACATGCTCGCCGACGCTGCTGAGAAGGCCGGCGCACAGATCGTGTACAACATGCCCGCCGTCCAGCTCGTGCAGGACGACTCCGGCGCCGTCACGGGTGCCATCTGCCAGAACGCCGACGGCGACTACGTGCAGTACAACGCCGCCAAGGGCGTCGTGCTCGCCACGGGCGACGTCTCCTGGAACGACGAGTACCTGGAGGAGTTCGCCCCCATCGCCCTGCAGGTGAAGTCGCGCCTGTGCGGCGACCTGGGCAACGTCGGCGACGGCCACAACATGGCCGCCTGGGCGGGCGCGGCCTTCCAGCCGGCCCCGTGGCCCACGATGATGCACCCGCAGGCCGCCGGCATGTTCCACGGCCCCTTCCTCTTCATCAACCCCGAGGGCAAGCGCTTCATGAACGAGGCCACCTGGGTTCAGGGCAAGTGCGTCGGCACCATGGTCAATGGCCACGCCGACCACGCCTGGTC
>CAKUKJ010000251.1 GCA_934662525.1 uncultured Coriobacteriales bacterium
GTGCGTGCGTGATGTGGCTCGACCGGGATTCTGTTGAGCGGCCGACAGCCAATTGGTGATGCCGTGCCCTCGTCTATGGGCTTACAATGCCTTGGTCGCCTGCTGTATCGATGAGAAGAGAGGATTGGTTATGGCTAAGCCCGAACCTTCCATGGACGCCTGGCTCAAAGAGGCCAAGGCCGACCCCAAGGCCGCCCAGTGCGGCATGTTCCTCACGCACAGCGGCGTGGTGCGCATCACGCCCAAGAAGCAGGTGCGCGAGGGCGTCGAGGGCTTGGGCGAGGTCGCCCAGGTGGAGTTTTCCTACGACGCCGAGGGTGTCGCCGCCGCCGAGAAGGAGGCCCTGAGCTGGCCGGGCGTGTACTACGTGCGCACGTGGCTCAACGAGGGCGCCCTCAACGTGGGCGATTCCATCATGTACGTCATGATCGGCGCCGACATCCGCCCGCGCTGCATCGACGCCCTCAACAAGCTTGTGGGGAAAATCAAGAACGACCTGGTTGTTGAGAAAGAGATCTACGCGTAGTTTGTTGCAGAACCTCACGCGCCGCGTTGCGCAGGCGCTCATGTACTCCAGTACACATCGCGCCTGTGCGCCTTGCGCATGAGAACCTGCCTTTTAATGGGGCAATCCATCGGGCTAGACAAAGGCCGGGCATGCCGTCGCGATTGCGGCAGGCATGCCCGGCCTTTTGCGTGCAGGTGACGCGGTGCTCGCTAATTCGCGGAATCGGCCTCACTCTTGTCCAACCCCTTTGCCTGGCATGCCGGGCAGTAACCGTCGAACTGGAGAGTATGGCTCACTACGTGGTAGCCGCTTGCGGCGCTTGCGGTCTCCTCTATGCCTGCCAGGGTGGGAATCATCACGTCGTCCACCTTGCCGCAACCCAGGCAGCGCA
Source organism: uncultured Coriobacteriales bacterium (assembly GCA_934662525.1). Taxonomy (GTDB): domain Bacteria; phylum Actinomycetota; class Coriobacteriia; order Coriobacteriales; family UMGS124; genus UMGS124. The sequence goes on from CAKUKJ010000251.1 coordinate 900, forward strand.
CGTGGTAGTGGAAGAACGCCGTGTGGTCGAAGTGGTCGGCCCCGTTGTTGATCTTTACGCGGCTTATCGCCCCTTCTTCGGAGAGCATGTTGAGCGTGCGGTAGACGGTTGCCTTGCTGATGCTGGGATGGCCCTCATGCACGGCGGTGTATACCTCGTCGGCCGTGGGGTGGTTTGCCAGATGGCGCAACTCTGCCTCGATGATGCCGCGCTGAACCGTGTTTCGAGTGGGCATGGGGGCCTCCAGTGACGTGGAACAAGTAATATATGAGAATTATTCTTATTAAAGGCTAGTAGGGATACCATACCGGGTTATTCGAAAAAACTCCACAGAGATGGACGACGGCACGACTGCCTATCCCATCAGATTGACGAGAATGGGGATGGTTGCCAGCGAGAACAGGGTTGTCCAGAATGTGCCGCGCAGCACCGTGGGCGTGTCGGCGTCATACTTCTGGCACAGCATCGTGCCCACGTTGGCCACAGGCATGGCTGTCGTCACCACAAGGATGCCCAGCACAAGGGGGTCGTCCACGATGAGGCTGAGCACGGCCCAGTTGAACAAGGGCATGGCCGCGAGGCGTGCCGCGCAGCTCACCCACAGGCGCATGTCGCCCAAAAGGTCGCGAGGCGACAGGTTCGCCAGCTGCGAGCCCACGACAAGAAGCGCCGCAGGCGTCGTCATCGACCCCAACGTGTCGAGCGCCGACCCCAAGACGGGCACGTTGTGGATGCCCGCGAGCGCCAACACGATGGCCGCGCAGCATGACAGCATGGTTGGCGTGAGGAACGTGCGCCATGTCACCTTCTCCATCTCGGCCCCCTTGGCGTCGCTGGCGATGAACCAGGCACCGACCGTGAAGCACAGGAAGTTGAACGGAAGATTGAAGATGGCCGCGTAGATGAGCGCATCGCTTCCCCAGATGGCCGAGATGACGGGAAAGCCCAAAAAGCCGACGTTGCCGAAGACCATCATGAACCTCAGTACCCCGCGCTTGCCTTCGGGGGCGCGCATGAGGGCCGTGAGAACAAGCGCGACGCATATCATGAGCGCGTACGCCACGCAGGAATAGAGAAACGCCGACACGATGTGCATCCGGCTCGGCAGCTCGGTGGAGTTGAGCACGCTGCCCACGATCATGGCGGGCAGCGTTGCCGAAAGCACGAGGTTCGAGAGGCCCTTGTCGAAGTCGGCCGTGGTGATCTTGGCCTTCTTGCAGCCATAACCTGTGCCGATGATGAGGAACAAAACGACCATCTGGGTAAAAATGCCGAGCGTGTCTGCGTTCAAGAGGTACCTCACATGTGAATAGGGGACGCACAAGTGTAAGCGCGCTTCACAGTGCGAGCACTTTGTCGGGGCAAAGGGGCAAAAAAGCCATGTGAACGGCACAAATAGAGTATTGGAGCGTTAAAAATGCATTAACGGAAATGCCATCGTGCCCCTTTTCTCATAAACTTGCATCCAGGCAACGCGGGACGGGTAAAACCGCCCACTTATACACGTCGCCCTTTCAACTGTCGACTCTTACAGGCGTCCAACGAGAACATGAGAAGGAGCGTTCACGATGAAGAAGGTTTCCAGGAAAGAGTTCCTCGCGCTGGCCGGCGTCGCAGGCATGTCGCTGGTCCTTGCCGGCTGCGGCGAGTCCAACGACACCGCCGCGACCGATGAGAAGAAGGATGACGCCGCCGCCACTACGACCGCCGCTTCCGACGACAAGGCTTCCGGCGAGAAGACCGCCGACCTGCGCTTCATCACCGGCGGCGAGTCCGGCACCTATTACGCCTTCGGCTCCGTCCTTGCCCAGCATGCCACGAACAACACCGACGTCAAGGTGACGGCCCTGGTGGGCAACGGCTCGCAGGCCAACGTCGTCGCCATCGAGGACGGCGACGCCGAGCTGGGCTTCTGCCAGTCCGACGTCATGGCCTACGCCTACAACGGCACGAACCTCTTCGAGGAGGATGGCCCCGTGGACTGTTTCTCCACAATGGCTGCCCTCTATCAGGAGACCGTCCAGATCGTCACCTGCGACCCCGACATCAAGACGGTCGCCGACCTCAAGGGCAAGACGGTTTCCGTTGGCTCGGCCGGTTCGGGCGTGTACTTCAACGCCGTCGACGTCCTTGGCGCCTACGACCTCACCGTCGACGACATCACGCCGATGTACCAGTCGTTCGGCGACTCGGCCGACTCCCTCAAGAACGGCCAGATCGACGCCGCCTTCATCGTGGCCGGCGCGCCCACCACGGCCATCACCGACCTGTCCACCTCCAAGACCGCCTATCTGGTCACGCTTGACGACGAGCATGTGGACAAGCTGCTCGAGAGCTCCGAGTACTACCAGAAGGCCACCATCCCCGCAGGCACCTATTCCGGCATGGACACCGACACCGTCACCGTCGCGGTGAGCGCCGTCATCATCGTGGCCGACTCCGTCTCCGAGGACGCCGTGTACACGCTCGTCGCCGACATCTTCGACAACGCCGCCGACCTGGTGGACACGCACGCCAAGTACGCCGAGCTCAGCGTTGAGAACGGTGCCTCCATCACCTCGGTGCCCTATCACCCCGGTGCTGCCAAGTACTTCAAGGAGAAGGGTTTCGAGGTGGCGACGAAGTAAGCTCGCCCCCTTTTAAAACCCTTTGCTCTACAATCGGAAGTCGCTGCGGCCGCGAATTGGCTGCGGCGGCTTCCCTTGCGTTTCTAAGACCGGTCCGTATTCATGTTCTTGGAGGTGTGAACAAGTGGCAGAAAAAAGCCAGACCGCCCTTCCTGCCGACGAGGCGCAGGCAGACGTCGACGAGGTGATGAAGAAGTACGACCGCGAGTCGAATACGCGCGTGTGGCAGGGCATCCCCAAGATCGTGGTCGGTGCAATCATGGCGCTGTTCTCCGTCTACTGCATCTATATGACGCTCTTCAGCAACGTGCTGCCCGAAACCCGCCTGACGCTGTTCCTGGGCTTCATCATCGTCATCGGCTTCCTCATCTACCCGGCCAACAAGCACCATGTGGTGCCCAACCGCGTTCCCTGGTACGACATCGTGCTCATGGTGGCGGGAGCGGGCTCGTTCTTCTACTTTGCCGCCAACGCCTACGACATCATCATGATGAACAACCGCATCGACATGCAGCTCATCGTGATGGGCATCGTGGGCGTCCTGGTGCTGTTCGAGCTGTGCCGGCGCTGCGTGGGCATCCCGATTCTCGTCGTCGTTGCGGCGCTGCTCATCTATGTCGTGTATTGGCGCAGCGGCTACAACTCCGATCCTTTCAAGATGCTCCAGTACATCGTGAGCCGCCTGTTCTACAGCGTGAACGGCATCATCGGCACGCCCATCAACGTGTGCTACACCTATATCGTGCTGTTCATTATCTTCGGTGCCTTCCTTGAGCGCACGGGCATCGCGAACTTCTTCATCTCGCTGGCAAACCGCTTGGCAGGCTGGTCGAGCGGCGGCCCCGCCAAGGTCGCGGTCATCTCGAGCGCCCTGTGCGGCATGGTCTC
>CAKUKJ010000252.1 GCA_934662525.1 uncultured Coriobacteriales bacterium
GCCGAGGTCATCAAGGGCCCGCACGAGAATCTGGGCCGTCTGGCGAGCTACCTGGAACGTGAGCTTGAGATTGCAGGCGTGAACGTCGTCACCGGTGCCGAGATGACTGCCGACGACATCGTCGCCGCCGCCCCAGACTACGTGGTGGTCGCAACGGGCGGCGTTGAGCCCGGCGTGTCTCTCGAGGGTACCGAGTCTACGCCCGTCGTGGATTTCGCGGGGATGCTTGGCCTTGAATGCGGCCCCGAGGTGACGGTCCTGGGCAGCTCGGCCCGCGCGGTGGACGTGGCCGTCTATCTCACCAAGCAGGGCAAGCATGTCTCCATCGTCACGCCCGACGGCATGGATCTCTTCGAGAAGGGCCACTCCGTCAACGTGCAGGGATTTGTGCGCAACGCCTTCACGGCGGCCGGCGGCCGCATATGGGCCAACGCCACGGTGACCGAGGTGGGGGAGGGTACCCTCACATTTGCTCGGATCGACGCCGGGGTAGACACCACCATCGCCTGCGACGCGGTGGTGGACATGTCCGACCTCCTGCCCAACACCGATCTCGCCGACGCCCTTGCAACCGCAGGAATCGCCTGCACCACCGTGGGCGACGCCGACGACCCCTGGAACATCGCCGAGGCAATCTCCGCCGGCAACCTGGCGGCAAGGGCAATCTAGTTCTGTTGCCCCACATGCTTGAGCGAGATGCCTGCCGACGATATCTGACGGGGCGGGAGGTGCCTCGCGTCACGGTCGGTCGCAAAATACGACCGACTATATAAACATATGTATGTATAAATAAAAGGAGGATTCCATATGAGCATTCCCACAAACCTCACCAGGCGCGGTTTCGTGAGCGGGTCTGCTGCCGTTGGCGCAGCCGCATGCGCCCTCGCCGGAGCACCCCTTGCCGCCTTGGGCGAGGAGGCCGCCGCACAGCCGACGTGCGCCGACGAGGTGCGCCAGCATGCCGCCAAGCTCAACCCCCAGGCCGACGTAACCGCTCCCGAGCCGGGGGCCACGTGCCCCTCGCTTTTCACCGAGTGGAACATGGGTGCGCTCACCTTGCCCAACCGTTTTGTGAAGTCCGCCGCCGGTTACATCGGAGTAACCTCACAGGGCATCGACGCGCCGCTCTTTCTCGACTATTATGGCGACTTGCTTGCAAACTCCGGCGCGGCGCTGGTCTACACCGATGACTTCGTCGAGCTCTACGACCATTTCAAGGCGATCCCCGACGTGGGCAAAATCGTTGATTGGATCGATGAGCAGCTCATCGCACTCGTTGACAAGGTGCATGCAGCGGGCGGCAGGCTCGGCTACCAGCTTGCCACCATGGGCTAGGTATACAGCGGCTTTGAGCCCGACCCAACGGCGCTCTTTCAGACGTCCACCTGCATGGACATGACGGGTGAGGAGATCAAGAACCTCATCGATGACACCGTCAAGGCCGCCCAGACCCTGCAACGCCTGGGCTTTGACGCCGTGGAGATCAATGCGGCCGGCGAGAACACGGGGCAGACCTTCATGAGCCGCGCGCGCAACAAGCGCGACGACGATTACGGCCCGCAGAGCTTTGAGAGCCGCACGCGTTTCGTGTGCGAGATCGTCTCGGGCATCAAGGAGGCCTGTGGGACGGATTTCCCCGTGCAGGTGCTCATCAACGGCGTGGAGGAGAACGACAAGGCCATCGGCGATGACGACCTATTCACCACCGTCGAAGACAACCAGGAGATGTGCAAGCTCATCGAGGCGGCCGGGGCCGACTCGCTGCACATTCGCATTGGGCCTTGCGGCATGCATGTGGCCGAATTCGCCGGCGACCTCTTCTTCTGCGGGTATGGCATCGAGGGTACCACGAGTTACGGCACACAGTTCGACTTCAAGCGTCACTGGCAGGGCATGCTCAAGGCCGACCAGTCAGGTCTGGGAGTCATGACCGATGTCGCTGCCAAGATCAAGGAAGCCGTCTCCATTCCCGTTGGCTGCGTCACCTACATGGACCCGGCGCGTGACCCCGAGTTCTTCGAGGATCTTATTGCCAGCGGCAAGATTGATTTCATGCTCTTCAACCGACCGCTCAACGTGGATCCCGACTATATCCACAAGCTTCAGGAGGGCCGTGCTGACGAGATTCGCCCCTGCACGCGCTGCATGCATTGCCACTGGGACTCCGACGAGAACGGCCTCACCTTCGGTTGCCGCACCTATGCCGCCCATCCCTACCATCAGGCGACGGGCCAGATTCCCGGCAGCTATAAGCTAGAGCCTGCCGAGACTCCCAAAAATGTCATGGTGGTGGGCGCGGGCCCGGCCGGCATGGAGGCCGCCATCGTGGCCGCCGAACGTGGTCATACCGTGACGCTCTATGACAAGAATGCCTATCTGGGCGGAACGCTGCCTTTTGCCTCGCTTGTGAAAGGACCGCATGAGAACCTTGACGCGCTGGTGAGCTACTACGCCCGCCAACTTGAGCTCAAGGGGGTTGAGGTCGTGCTCGGCCAAGAGGTAGATGCCGACTTCGTAAACGGCCAGGCTCCCGATGCTCTCGTCTGGGCTGTTGGCGGTCGTCGCGTGGGTTCGGGCCTCGTGGCTGACAACGTCGTTCCCATCGATGACTTCATGGCGGCCGACATCGCCGACGACGTCATCATTCTCGGTGGCAATGCCCAGGCCATCGATATGGCCATGTACCTGGCCGCCCAGGGCAAGCATATTCAAATCGTGAACCCCAAGGATGCCAGCCATTTCGGAGATGGACATTCCTTCTGGGTGAAGAGCTACACCCAGCCGATAATGAAGGCGCTCGCTACGCGCTTCTGGAGCGACGCAACGCTTGCCGGCCTTGGCGAGGGGACGGCCATCATCGAAGCAGCCTCAGGCTCTCGCGTCGAAGTTGCCTGCGGCACGGTCATCGACGCCATGGACTGCGAGCCCAATCCCATTGACGGCGTGAACTGTGAGGTTTACATCGCAGGAGACGCCGCCAAGCCCTGGAACATCAAGAACGCCATCGTCACCGGTAACGCGGCGGCACGATCAATTTAAGTAAAGATACCTGCAACGTACCACCGTAGCCTCTGACGATACGACGGCGGGAGGCAAGCAACAGATGTCTCCCGCCGGTTTTTATATGCAACCCATAATATAGATTATGTTAACCAGTTGGCTGTCATCAATTACGGCTTCAATCGTAATAGGATTGATTCCTTCGGTCGCAATAGTTGAAAAAGCGCAGCTGTCACGCGGCGTCTTCTTATCTGCAAAGTGGGTTCCTTTGCCTTGTGCTAAAATCATCTCAAATCCGGAGTCATATTCTGGATTTGAGATGATTGGAGTGTGCATGTATATCAATCGCGCTATTGAGCCCGTCGTGAGGCGTTACTCCGAGCACTTCAAGGTCGTTGTCGTGACAGGGCCGCGGCAGGTTGGCAAGACGACCATGCTCAAGCACCTCATGGAACAGGACGCCGACAGGAGCCTTGCGCGCTCATATGTCAGCCTCGACAACACGTCCATCCTCCAAGTCGCCAAGTCTGACCCGGCGCTTTTCCTGCAGCGCTATCACCCACCAGTGCTCATCGACGAGATACAGAAAGCCCCCGAGCTCCTCCCCTACATCAAAGAAATCGTTGACTCCTCCGACGACAAGGGCGCGTTTTGGCTCACAGGGTCGCAGCCCTTCCATCTCATGTCCACCGTCTCCGAGTCGTTGGCTGGTCGTGCCGGGGTCATCGAGATGCTCGGTCTCTCTGGCTCTGAGATATATGGGGCTGCATCCGAGCCTTTCGGCGCCTCCCCCGAATACTTCATGCGGCGCATCGGGACGTGCGGTCCGCGCGACGTCAACCAAGTGTATTCAGATATATGCAAAGGGTCGCTTCCCGGTATACGGGCACTGCCTGACGATTTACGGCCTGGCGGTTACGAGTCGTATCTGGACACCTACATCATGCGCGACATCCGTGACCTCACCCAAGTGGGCGATGAGCTCAAGTTCAGACGCTTCATGACGGCGTGTGCGGCGCTCACGTCCAAACCCGTCGTCTACGCCGACCTTGCGCGTCTGTCCGACATCAGCGAGAAAACCGCCAAGACGTGGCTGTCGCTGCTCGCCAGCTCATATGTCGTGAAAATCGTAGAACCCTATGCAAACAACCTGCTCAAACGCCTGTCCAAGCAACCCGTCCTGCACTTCATGGACACGGGTCTGGCGGCATACCTCGCCGGCTGGACAAGCCCTACCGTCCTCGAGGCGGGTGCGATGTCCGGGCAGTTCTTCGAGACATATGCCTTCGACGAGGTATACAAGAGCTTCGTCAATGCGGGTGTCAGGCCTCCCCTGTACTTCTTCCGCAACAACGACAAGCGCGAGATAGACATCCTCATGGAG
>CAKUKJ010000253.1 GCA_934662525.1 uncultured Coriobacteriales bacterium
ACCACCACGTCTCCACCGACGAGGTCTACGGCGACCTGGCGCTCGACGACCCGGCCAAGTTCACCGAGGAGACGCCCTACCGCCCCAGCTCCCCCTACAGCTCCACCAAGGCGGCCTCCGACATGCTGGTTCGCGCCTGGACCCGCACCTACGGCCTGCGCACCACGATCTCCAACTGCTCGAACAACTACGGCCCCTACCAGCACGTGGAGAAGTTCATCCCCAGGCAGATCACGAACGTGATCGACGGCATCAAACCAAAGCTCTACGGCACGGGCGAGAACGTGCGCGACTGGATCCACACCGAGGACCACTCCAGCGCCGTGTGGGCCATCCTCACCAAGGGCCGCATGGGCGAGACCTACCTGATCGGCGCGGACGGGGAGAGGAGCAACATCGACGTCCTCCGCATGATCCTCGAGATGATGGGGAAGGACCCCGACGGCTTCGACTGGGTCCGCGACCGCCCCGGCCACGACCGCCGCTACGCCATCGACCCCACCAAGCTGCGCTGCGAGCTGGGCTGGAGGCCGACGCACACCGACTTCGAGGAGGGCCTGCGCCAGACCATCGAGTGGTACCGCGACAACGAGGCCTGGTGGCGCCCGGCCAAGGCCGCGACCGAGGCCCGCTACAGGGCCCAGGGCCAGTAGGGGGCTGACATGGCGGAATTCGAGTTCGAGAGGCAGCTGAAGGCCGAGGAGACCAACATCCCCGGGATGCTGGTCTTCGACCTCCCCGTGCACGGAGACTCCCGGGGCTGGTTCAAGGAGAACTGGCAGCGCGCAAAGCAGACGGACATCGGGCTGCCCGACCTGGGCCCCGTGCAGAACAACATATCCTTCAACGCCGAGAGGGGCGTCACGCGCGGCGTCCACGCCGAGCCCTGGGACAAGTACGTCTCGGTGGCCACGGGCTCGGTCTTCGGGGCCTGGGTGGACCTGAGGCCGGGGAAGAGCTTCGGGCAGGTCTGCACATGCGTCATCGACCCGAGCAAGGCGATATACGTCCCCCGCGGCGTGGGCAACTCCTTCCAGGCCCTGGAGGACGGCACGGCCTACACGTATTTGGTGAACGCGCACTGGTCGGCCGAGCTGAAGCGGACCTACACGTTCGTCAACCTGGCCGACCCGGAGCTGGGAATCGAGTGGCCCATACCGCTCGACGAGGCGGTCGTCTCCGAGGCGGACAGGCGCCACCCCATGCTGAGGGACGCAATCCCCATGGCCCCTAGGCGCACACTGGTGACCGGCGCGAACGGCCAGCTGGGCCGGGCGGTCAGGAGGCTCGCGGGGGAGCGCGGCCTTCTCGACTGGTTCGACTTCACCGACCGCGCCGGGTTCGACTTCTCCGATGCGGGGGAATACCCCAAGGTCGACTGGTCCCTCTACGGCGCCGTGATCAACTGCGGCGCCTACACCGCCGTGGACGCCGCCGAGACCCCGGAGGGCCGCAGGGCCGCCTGGGCCGCCAACGCCCAGGGCCCGGCGCTGCTTGCCAGGGCGTGCGCGGAGCATGGCATCACGCTCGTCCATATCTCCAGCGACTACGTGTTCGACGGCACCGTCGAGGAGCATGCCGAGGACGAGCCCCTCAGCCCCCTGGGCGTCTACGGCCAGACCAAGGCCGCCGGTGACCTGGCGGTCGCCAACTGCCCCAGGCACTACATCGTGCGCTCGAGCTGGGTGATCGGCGACGGGAGGAACTTCGTCAGGACCATGGCGGCGCTGTCCGACCGTTGCGCCGACCCCGACGACGGCCTGAGCCAGGTCGCGGTCGTAAACGACCAGCTCGGCCGCCTCACCTTCGCCCGCGACATGGCCGAGGGCATCCTTTGGCTGCTCGGCTACCGGGAGGGCGACCGCGAGCCCAGCGAGCCTGCGGCTTACGGCACCTACAACCTCACCGGCTCGGGCCGGGTGGCCTCCTGGTACGACGTCGCCGCGAGGGTGTTCGGGCTTCGCAACGGCAACGCCGGCGCCGTCAGGCCCATCTCGACCGCCGAGTACTACGCGGGTGCCAAGGGCCCCGTCTCGCCCAGGCCGGCGCACTCGGCCCTCGACCTCTCCAAGCTCGAGGGCGCAGGCTTCGCTCCTCGAGATTGGGAGGAAGAGCTGATGGGGTATCTCGCACTTTCCACAGAGAGTGCTCGTTCAGTTTGACGTGGCAGTCTGTCGGGTTCTGCTCAATCGTAAGAAAGCTATCGCTACAAGGAGGCCTACTCCAGCATTTTTATCGACGGTTCTGTTCCCTGCGCTCATGAGAGCTATGTGCCTCGCAACCGGTAGGCTCGGAACCTTGCGTTCGCTAAGTTCCCTGCATGACACACCCCCGGCTATGCCGGGGGCAGACATGTGCTGGTCAAAATGGCGAAAATTGCATTGCCGCTAACGGGGTCCAGCTGCAGTATGGCCTTGCCGCGCGAATTTGCCTGGCGCTCCTGACAGTCTGCCTCGGTTTGATTTATAGAATATGAACCATTGGGTTATACTGTTTTTCGTCTGGTTGAAGGAGGTCTGTCGGCGATTGGGCAGGTGAGCGGCGTTGGCGAAGGAAACCATCGGAGAGACTATCACCAGCCTTATAAACAAGGCAGGGCGAAGCCCCTATCTTTTCGTGGGCTCCGGTTTTTCGCGTAGGCACATGGGGACCGATGGCTGGGAAGGGCTGCTCAGGCATCTCTGCACGCGTTTGACGGACGACCCCTTCCGTTTCGATGCATACCGGGCGCGATGCGCAGGCTCGTCTCCTTATGGTGACCTGCCTGCCGTGGCTGCTATGCTGGACAGGGATTTGAGGATAGCCGTCCTCGAGGAGGATCGCTTCGAATCGTTCAGGGAGGCGCATGTCGAGGATATTCGCGCCCAGCGCTCCATTCTCAAGATTATGGCTGCTGAGAGGCTTGGCTCATTTGAGGCATGTTTTCTGACTTCTGAGTTGGATGTCCTGCGCGAGGTCGGAAGATGGCGTGTCTCGGGTGTCATCACCACCAACTACGACGACCTGCTCGAGTCCATCTTTCCAGAGTTCAAGGTGTTCGTCGGGCAGGATGATCTCATATTCCAGAGGACCTTCGAGGTTGGCGAGATCTACAAGATTCACGGCTCTGCCGACAAGCCGGAGTCGATGGTGCTCGACGAGTCGGATTACGAGAAACTGGCCGAGACGCAGGAATACCTCGCCGCGAAGCTTTTGACAATCTTCATGGAGTACCCGATAGTGTTCATAGGATATTCTCTCAGCGACCCCGACATCCAGAGCATTCTCCGGTCGATAGCTCATTGTCTCGGGCCCAATCACCTGGCATTGCTTAGGGACAGGTTCGTATTTTTGACACGCGGCGAGGATAAGGTCACAACTCGCACCATCTCTTACTCGGGTATCGGGGAGATAAGCATGACGCAGGTCGAGACGAACGACTTCAGCATGGTGTACGAGGCTATCGGGCAATCCAAGTGTTCCTTCTCCCCGAGGGTGATTCGTGATTTGCGAAAGAGCATCTACGAGATGGTTGACGGTGGGGAGCCGAGCGGCTCGCTCGTCGTCGAGGCGAGCTTCAGTGACTTGGAGCGCATGCCGGAGGGGCAGTCGTTCCTGTTGGGCGTCGGCGTTGCGAACGCCGCAGTCGGTCATGGGCACATGATCAAGGCAGAGCTTCTCTATCGAGACATTGTGTTCGATGATGAACACGTCGCACCCAAGCTTGCCGTTGAAGAGTACCTTCCCAATCTGCTTGGCACCAATTCGGGCGGGTTGCCCATGTACAAGTATCTGAGCGCCTATTCAGGCGAGATTCTCGATCGTCGACTCATGAAGGAAATCGACGAGAAGAAGAAACTCGATGACTTCCTTAATACCAGTCTGCGCAAGGCCAAGGCGAATTACCATTCGTGCGGCGCGAACCGTTCGGTTCGGGCCGTTATGAAAGCGGAAGGGTTCGGTGAGGCTTACAAGAAGCTCGTCCTTCTTGAGGAAGACGAGATTAATTTGATTGACTTGCTCGAATACTTGCGAAAGCTTGTCGGGGGCAACCGCAAGATTATCAATGGCAACACCGAGCTGAAAAGACTCATCAGGATTTACGACTTCCTGAAATATAAGAAGGCCTTCGACAAATCGGCCAATAGTGGGTGATCCCACCTAACCTCAATGAAGAAGGCCTTGCTTACAATCTGTGCGCATCGGGATGTATAGTGCGAGCACCACGTCCAAATGCAGCCCCTAGTATAGCTTCTTCGGTCTTAAAACGCCAGAGGCTTGGGGATTTCATAAAGGCGTGGGGGCGCTTTTGATGGGTGCCTTGATTTGCAAGTTCATCCGAACAGTTCTCTAACTCATCCGAACATGTGCGGCTGAGTCTGGGAACCTGAACCCC
>CAKUKJ010000254.1 GCA_934662525.1 uncultured Coriobacteriales bacterium
GGCTTATGTGGGTCAAAATGCCTGGGAGCCCACGCATCGCAAAAGCCTTTACAACTACATCGTCTACGACTCGTCATCCGTCGAAAAACCTTTTGCCGTCGAGCTTGATCAGGCTGAGGAGATCAAGGTGTTCGCAAAACTACCGAGCAGCTTCAAAATCGACACGCCCCTGGGCAGCTATAACCCCGACTGGGCCTATGTTCAGGAGATTGAAGGCGAGCACCGGGTGTACTTCGTAACTGAGACGAAGGGCGGCGGCAACAACGACATCCACACCCGACCAATCGAACAGGGAAAAATCGACTGCGCCAGAAAGCATTTCGCGACTCTCGCCGAACCTGGGCTGTGTTACAACGTGAGGACTACATATAGATGAGGGGTCGCACGGCTAGGCCGTAGGCTTGAGAGGACTTGGTCTTCAACGCTGCCCGGCAGGATTTCCGTACTGGAGATCCCGCCGGGCGGGGGCCTGTCCTCTACTCGCTCACGGCCTCGTTGGCGTCGGCTTGGAGTTGGTCGATGGTCTCCATGCACTCGTCTACCGTGGCGCCGCCCAGAAGGTCGCGCACGACCTCGCAGGTGTTGCCCCACAGCTCCATGTTGATGGAGGGGTTGGTGGACGCCACCGTGCGGCCGGCCTCGATGTCGTCCACGAAGTCGGCGACGGCGGGCTTCTCAAGCATGGAGGTGGTCACGTCGGAGCGGCTGGGGAAGTTGCCGCCCTTCTCGCAATAGATGCGAACGCTCTCGGCCGTGCAGAGAGCCGCAATCGCACGCTTGGTCTCGTCGAGCTGCTTGTCATCGGCCGGGACGACCATGCCGGTCGCGTTGACAAGCGCCACCTGGCCGATCTCGGTAGGCAGGCCGGTCACATGCAGGTCGAAGTCGTAGTTGTTGAGCTTGCGGCCCTCGCCCGTCACGGCGCCCGTGAAGCTCACCATGAATGCGGAGTCGCCGCCGAGGAACGCGTCGCGCTCCATGAACGCCTCGTACTCCAGCGCCTGCGCCGCATCGATATAGCCCTCGTCGATGCAGGTCTTGAGAAACTCGAAGCCCGGGCGCATGTACTCGCTCATCTTGGTGGTGCCGTCGTTCAGGTCGGCGATGAGCTGCTCCATGTCGTCGGACTGGTAGAAGTCGGCAAAGCCCTGCGTCAGCACGAAGCACTCGAGCCACCAGCGGTTGGCCGCCATGGGCACCTCCATGCCGTCGGCCTTCAGCTTCTCGCAGCAGGCCAGGAACTCCTCGGGGGTGTTGGGCAGCTCTAAATCATGGGCCTTCAGGATATCGTTGTTGACGATTAGGCCATAGGCCACGTACTCCCAAGGGAAGGCCACGAGCTTGCCGTCAACCGTCAGGCTCGCACGGACGGTGGGCAGCAGCTCGTCTGCGCCGTCGACGTCGGAGAGGTCGGCCAAGAGGCCGGCACGGCCCATGTTGATGATGACGTCGGAGTTGGCGAGAATGATGTCGTCCCCGGCGTCGTTTTGGATGCGCTCGACGCAGGCCTCGTCATACGTCATCGTGGCCCCGTCAGCCGCGAAGTTCTGGAAGTTGAAGTTGATGTCGGGAACCAGCGTCTTCGCATAGGAAAAGCACTGGCCGCTGGCCGACTGCTGCCAGTCGATGTCGTCGGGGACGATTGTGGACGACGAGAAGAACTGGATGTCGGTGGTCGTGAGCTGCTCGTCAACCTGTCCGGTGCGGGCCTCCCCGCTCGAGTCGGTGTTTGAGCAGCCCGCAAGAGCGAGCATCCCCAGCGCCGAGAGCGAGATCGCCGCACGACGGGTCAGGCAGGGGTTCCATTTCATATGCTATCAGCCTTCTTTCTTCTCGCCACTACATTGTGGATCGACTTCTTCAACACCAGCATGTCGATGGGCTTGGCGATGTGGTCGTCCATGCCCGCTTGCATGGCATCCATCACGTCCTCGGCAAATGCATTGGCTGTCATGGCGATGATGGGGATGTCCTTCGCAGATGGGTGCGAGCTTGCGCGAATCGCCCGGGTTGCCTCGTAGCCGTTCATGTTCGGCATCTGCACGTCCATCAAGATCAGGTCGAAGTCCCCCGGCTCGGACCGCTCGAACCTGTCCACGATCTTCTGACCGTCCGCGCAAACCTCGCAGGACGCGTTCTCCATTGCCAACAGCTCGGTCAGGATCTCGGCGTTCAGCTCGTTGTCCTCTGCTGCGAGGATGCGCAGCCCGTCCAGGGAAGGCAAGGCATCTGCAGCCGCCGCCCGGTCGGCATGGGCCGGCGGCAGCTCCCTGTCGGCAACCGGGAGCTCCAGCTCCACGGTGAACTCGCTTCCCTCGCCCAAGGCGCTTCTCACCGAAATCGTGCCGCCCATCAGGTCCACGATGTTCTTCGTGATGGCCAGCCCCAGGCCCGTTCCCTGGATGTTGCCGGTCATCGAGTTGTTCAGCCGCACAAAGGGGTCGAAGATCGTCTTGGCATACTCGGCGTCCATGCCATAGCCGTTGTCCTGCACCACGATGCGCAGCGCCTGTATACCCTGCTTGCCCTGCCGCACGCCCTGCACCGTGAAGCGTATCTCGCCGCCGGCCGGCGTGTACTTCACCGCGTTGCTCAGCAGGTTCAGAATGATCTGCCTGATGCGCAGCTTGTCGCCCATCAGGGATGTATGCGCCACGTCCACAACATCGGTGGAGAGCTCCTGGTGCTTGGCCTCCGCCTGCATGCGAATGATGGACTCCGCCTCGCTCACCACCTCATGGACGTTGAACTGCGAGACGCTCAGCGTGGTCTTGCCGCTCTCGATCTTGCTCATGTCCAGCACGTCGTTGATGAGGCTGAGCAGGTAGTCGCCCGAGACGGAGATCTTGTTGGTGTACTCCCGCACCTTCGCCGGGTCGTCGGCCTCCTTGTTGATCAGCGTGGTAAACCCGATGATGGCGTTCATGGGGGTGCGGATGTCGTGGGACATGTTCGACAGAAAGTTGCTCTTCGACTCGTTTGCCGCCGTCGCGATGTGCAGCGCCTCGTCGAGCTCCTGGTTGTGCTTCTTCTGAATGAGCGCACGCCTCTTGCTGCCCGAGATGAAAGCGGCGAAGAAGGCTATGAGCAAGGCCAGGATCAAGCAGCTGACCCCCACGATGAGGGCGACCATCAGGTTTATGGTGTGCAGCACGCTGATGCGCTCGCTCTGCAGGCTGTCCACGTTCGAGACGCCGGACAGGTAGTACTCGCCGTCGTCGATGGGCCAGAGGAACACGACGTAGTCCTTCTGGACCATCTCGCCGTCCTCGCTGCGGTTGAAGGTGAGAATGCGCATGTAGTACCGTTTGTCTTGAATTGCCTGTTGCACCTCCGACACGATTTGCTGCGCAAGCCCCGCGTCGCCGGTCTGGTATTTCAAGACGTCGTAGTTGATGTGCGTGCCCGACCCATTGCGCGACGGAATGTGGATATAGCGCATGGTGGACGCCTCCAGCAGGGAGATGTCGTTGATATCCGTCACGATCTGGGGAAGGAACGTGTAGAAGCGGCTCATGAGAAACTCGCCGTACAGATAGCCGACGACCTGCCCGTCTTCAAGGATCGGCTGGCGCACCAGATAGGCATAGCTTCCGATGCTCGCCATGTAGGCGCCCGAGCGCACCTGCCCGTTCTTGTGCTCGGTGAACTCGAGGCCGGCCAGGTCCAGCGTCGCGCCGTTTTTGCCGTATGCGGTGTCCGAGCCCACGTAGCCGTAGTAGAGGTTCAGAATCTTGTTGGTGTCGAAGTCCACGGCGTCGATCCACGCCTGCATGTCGTCTGCCATCTCAACCGTGGAGGCCATGGACTGCATGTAGGTCTGGTCGGCCAAGAATGTGGAGCTTACCGTGCTGGCAATGGTGCGCATCATGGTTTCCATGTTTTGATACGCCGCGTCGTCCATGGTCTGGCGGATTGAGCTCGTCTGCCTCGATATGACGAGAGCCAAAGATACGAGCAGCGCAACCACCACGACGCCCACCACGGCGACGACCGTGCGCCAATGAGCCAAGGCCCGTTGGGAGTACCATCCTGTTTGCTTGTGATTTGAGTCCTGTGACTTGCCTGCTACATGGTGATGGGCGACGTGAGCCGTATCGGTCTCTGAGCCATCGTCGCTCGAAAGCATCCAGGCAACTCCATCTCCGGTTCGGTAACGTCCAACGGCAGGCGCAAGCACTGTGCCATATCGCCCAATGCCTCAAAACATCCTGATGTTGATTTTCCCCTCGACCCCCCCCCCCCGAGCATGCCGTCTTGGGAATATTCAGGAAAACTACGTGCAAACGCCGTGACCGCCCACCCTACACC
>CAKUKJ010000255.1 GCA_934662525.1 uncultured Coriobacteriales bacterium
CGCTCTTCACTTTGATCTCCTCGGGCAGCTCCGCCATGATGGGCAGGTCGACGATGCCCTCCGCGTCAGGGTCCTCACCCTCGGCTGTCGGCTCAAAATCCTCGGCCAAGGGGTCGAAGACGCCCTCGTCCTCATCAAGATACAGCTCGTCAAAACTGGCGTCCGCCATGTCCACCCACCCTCTCCTGTGTGCGTCCCATATGCGATGTCAACGCTGCCCCCAATACGAAGCACGCCCGTGCACCCTTCGTATCGACAGGATGATGCAAGGTGGATTTAGTTGTCTCACCCGGCCGGGATGAGGTCATGAGCTGGACGTTTCATAAAAGGTCATCCTGAGTTTGAGTTGTTGGGGACAGCCGGCCCTCCCCTCAAGGTCCGCCTTTTCATGCCCATGCGTCCGCAGCGTCTCAGGCCCGCGCACGCAAAAGGGCCGAGTCGCGCATGCAACCCGGCCCTTCATCAAGCTCTCTGTATCATTGCGCCTTGAGACGCCGCGGCCTTACTTTGCGGCAAGCGCCTTGGCGACGTGGCGGCCCATCGTGGCGCAGAGGCCCGCGTTGAGTCCTGCGGCGAAGTTGGGGTAGGTCTTGTTGTACTTGTTGCCGGCGTCGTTGCCGATGACGTAGAGGCCCTCGATGACCTGGCCGTCGTTGTCGAGCGCCTCGCACTCGGGCGTGATCTCGACGCCCGATATGGTGGCAAGCGCGGTGCCGCCGAGCTTCACGCCGTAGAAGGGCGCGGTGCGGATCTCGGACAGGCGGAAGGCCTCCTTGCCGAAGTCGGAGTCCTCCTGGGCGTCAAACAGCTCGTTGTAGCGCTCGACGGTCGCCGCGAGGTTCTCGGCGTTGATGCCCAGGCCCTCGGCAAGCTCCTCGATGGTGTCGGCCTTGACGACGGTGCCTGCCTCGACGGCGGCTTCGACGTTGGCCACGACGGTGTCGGGGTCGTTGCCCATGAGGTGGTCGCCGCCCTCGCGTATGAGCTGCGTGGAGCAACCCACGGTGTGGAAGCGGTCCACGTCGTCGAGGAAGTTGGCATCCCAGATGGGATACCAGGCCTTGTCAGCGAACTTGTTGGCGGCATGGAACACGTAGTCGTAGGGGCTCGACTCGTTGCAGAAACGCTCGCCGTTGGAGTTCACCTTGAGGAAGGGCTGCGACTGCAGGGCGTTGGTGCCGGGCGTGCTCGCACCGTCGCCGATGGTTTCGCCGGGATCGACGGCACCGCGGTCGAACACGAGCGTGGTGTGGTTGGGCTCCAGCGCCGCGCCGGCCCACATGCAGGCCTTGATGCCCTCGCCGAAAACCTGGCTCGTTGTATAGAACGTGGAGAGGCCCTCCATCACGTCGGGCTGCAAGGCATGCATCATGTCCTTGTTGAGCACATAGCCGCCCGTGGCGACGACGACGCCCTTGGAGGCGTTCACGCGAATGTAGGAGTCGAAGTCCTCGCCCGTGGCGCAGTAGGCGCCCGTCACCTTGCCGTCTTCCACAATGAGCTCGACAAGCTTGGTGTATCCGCGATGCTCGCAGCCCTCGAACGTGCCGAAATAGTTGATGAAGTAGTCGAGCATAACCGGCTCGCCGGCCCACTTCATCTCCTTGCCGATGGTGGCGTGGCCGGTAGGCCAGCAACGGTACCGCGTGCCCTCAGGCATGTTGTACTCGTTCTCAAGGTAGGCGCCACCGGACTTGTCGGCATGGTCGGCGTACCAATCAACGGCCTCGCCCGACTCGTCGGCCCACATCTTCCAGATGCGCATGTCGCACACGCCGTCGGCATAATGCGCGATGTCGTTGATGATCTCCGTCTTGTCGATCTGGGCGCCCGCCTGCTGCTGAAGCTGGGAGTCAACCGAACCCACGGCAGAGCAGCGGATGCCGAAACCCTGCTCCATCGGGTCGATGAGCAGGACCTTGGCGCCCTCCTCGGCAGCGGTCACGGCGCAGAACAGGCCCGCGTCGCCGGCGCCGCACACGAGGATCTCGGTATCGACGGTCTCGGTGCAATCGGCGTCGGTGATGCCGGGGGCCTCGCCTAACCAGGCGGGAACGTCGGCAGCGGCCTCGGTGGAGTCGGCCTCGTCGGCCAGGGCGGCGGTTGCCCCCATGGCAGCGGCGGCAGCGGCAGCGACGCCTGCGCCGGCCACGAACTGGCGGCGGGTGGAAGTGGCAATGTTGGACATGCGTGCATCTCCTTTTGCGTAGGCATACAAGGGGGCGTCAGGCCGCCCTTGCTTGACAGGCGACATCATCGCCCTCAGGTTTCGTTGCCCATAGCCGCCGATGGGGGTCAACCCGCCCAAGAGCCAATGGCCGCTCGCTGTCCCCCACTGGGGGGTTACGAACGTTCAAGCAGCTCAATGGCTATTTTTTGTGTCAGGGCATCAATCGCGACAAAATGCCGACAGATTCGCGCGCAACGGGGTGAAGCCGCGCATCTATACTTTTCAAGCAAGCGACGAGACCCGCACGAACCCACACCGCAGACGATGACACAGCGAGGAGAATCAGCAGATGGACCAAGCCGTCAAACCAGAGAGGCCAGCCGACTCCCCGGCGCGCGCATCGCTTGCCCCCCTCGCCGCCTTTCTGTTCGTCGCCTGCGCCATCAACCTCTCCAACGCGTCGTTGTACCCTCTTTTTGACAGCGTCTTTCCCTTGGCCCGCGACGTCAACGTCGGCACCGGCCTTATCGCGAGCCTGCTCATTGTAGGCGCGGCCCTTCATTGCCCCCATGTCATGCGCCCTCACATTCTCGGCGGCCCCTGCGTCGCATGCGCACTTGCCGGATCGGTCCTCATGGCGCTTGGCCTCGCCACGTCCTCCCCGGCGATCCTGTGCATCGGCGCCGTCGTCCGCTCGGTGGGCACGGCATGGACGAGCCTCTTGGCCAACGTCGCCTGCTGCAGCCTGAGCCAACGGGGCCTGTTAGTCGGCATTCCTGCCACCTACCTGCTCGCCTCAATGTTGTCCGGGACGGCCCTGGCGCTTGGCGAGACAGCCTCTCTCATCTTGCTGGCGCTATGCCCGCTCCTGTCGTATCTGTTCTCACACCGCAGCGCCAACGCCCTGGTTGGCAACGTGAGCCAGGCCCCGGCCCCCTCAGACGCACGCCTGACCCAGCCGTCGTCGTACCTGCCCCTCACGAACCGCATGTTCGTGTGCATCCTTTTGGCCACCACCGCCATGGGATTCAACCTGCGTGTAGGCCCCGTCGAAGGCGGAAGCGCCGAATCGCCGACGAGCATCGCCGTGTTCGTAGCGCTCACCCTGATGGGTTGGCTTTTTGCCTCCTCGCACAGCAAGCTGTACGACACCGCATTCCGCATGGGCATCACGTTGGCGGTCGGGGCCTTTCTCGTGCTGCCGCTCAAAAACTACCTTTTCCTTGCGCAGGGCCTTCTGAGTGCGGCAAGCGCCTGCCTCAACGTCGTCTTCTCCATCGTGCTCGTGGCCGCTGCCGCGCGCAACCGCCTCAGCTCAGTTGCCGTCCTTGCGTGGGGCTCGCTCATGCCCACGCTCGGCAGCATCGTGGGCGCCAACCTCGGCGCGTTCGTGGCAACGGGCGTCGCCGGAGAGGGAGCCTTCCTTGCCTCCGCCCTCGTCGCCTGTGCCTTGGTAGCCTATGTCCTCGTCGGCCTTTCCGATTTCAGCTTCGCCGACACCATCGCCGGAATCGAGCCTGTGCGACCTTTGGAGGTGCCCTGCGTCTCTGACGCCCAGCGCTTCGAGGACACTTGCACGCGCATCGCACAGGCACACGGCCTCACCCCGCGCGAGGCCGAGGTGCTGGCGCTCCTCGCCCGCGGCCGCAACAACGCGTTCGTGCAAGAGGAGCTCGCCCTCACGCGCAACACCGTGAAGACCTACATCAAGCGCATCTACGCCAAACTCGGCGTCCACTCCCAGCAAGAGCTCATCGACCTGGTAGAGAAGGGATAGGGCAAGGCCGCCTCAAGCCCGACGTCCGGCCAGTAGCGCCTAATCGAACGTCGTGAACGTGTTGCCGTTGCGATACGTCGTGCGCATTTGGCCGTCCGGGCCAAACGTCGTGAACATGTTGCCGCAGCGCAAGGTTGTAGACAGCTTCCCATCAGGGCCAAACGTGGTGGCGCAACGGCCGTTGGCGAACGTGGTCGAGATGCCGTCCGGGCCAAAGGCGTTCACGGTCCCGTTGCCCTCATCGTCCAAATGGGCGAAGCCCGATGTCATGCCCTGCGGTCCGAAGGCTGTGAACGAGTTGCCCGACCCCACGACGCTCGTCACACCGGCATCGTCAAACACCATGGCATGGCGGCTCCCC
>CAKUKJ010000256.1 GCA_934662525.1 uncultured Coriobacteriales bacterium
GTCTGAACACGTTTGCACCCCGGCGCAGCACGTATTTCACGAACAAGACCCCGAGCGCCACCTGGAAGGCGACCGTGCCTGCGCCGAGCACGCACAGGATGATGCCGGCGACGAGCCAGCCCTTGCAGATGCAGGCGACGCCCGCCGCGAGCAGCACAAGGGGCGTCACAACCATGCGCACAGATTCACGCCTGCTCGAGCCTCCCTGCTCAAAAGGCTCCCCCGCCTCGACGCCTTGCCAGTCTGGGGCGCACGTACGCTCGACGGGCATCCCATCCTTCTCGCCCTTGTTCACCGAAGTCTCCATACCGCCCGCCCTAACCAATCTTCACGATAGGCGCATAGCCCTTGAGCAGGGTCTTCGTCGCTCCGCTGTCGAGGCGCACCGTAATCTGGTCGGCCTTGAGCGCAACGACCGTGCCCGCGCCGAACTTCTTGTGGTTCACGCGGTCGCCCACATGCCACACGGCGTTGGCGGCGGCGTTGGAGTAGGACGGCGCGGCCACGCGCGGCGCGGGCAAATCGGAGGCCGAAGACGACCCGCCGCCCGAGGAGCGCGTGCGGTTGCCGAAGACGTTGCCGCCGTAGACCTCGGTGGAGTGCCCGGCACCCAGGATGCCGTGGCGCGAGCCGCGGCGGTCGTAGCCGAAGCCCTCGAAGCCCTCGCTGCCCACGCCCACGCTCACCGTGTGCTCGGCAGGAATCTCATCGATGAAGCGGGAGCGGCGGTTGTGCTGCTGGTTGCCGTAGAGGCGGCGCATCTGGGCATAGCACAGCCACAGGCGCTTGCGGGCGCGCGTGATGGCGACGTAGGCGAGGCGACGCTCCTCCTCAAGCTTTGACTCGTCGACGCTGAAGTCGGTCACATGGGGGAAGATGCCTTCCTCCATACCTGCGACGAACACGTTGTCGAACTCCAGGCCCTTGGCCGCGTGGATGGTCATGAGCGTGACGCACGCGTCGCCGTCCCCCACGGCGTCGAGGTCGGTGCGCAGGGCAAGCCATTCCATGAAGCCGGCCAGGCTGAGCTCGCCCGCCACGGGGCCCTCTTCCTCCGTCGTGTCCCACAACGTCTCGGCAGGCTCGACGGCGCCGGCCCCGGCGGCGGCCCCGGAGGCCCCCTTGCCCATGACCTCGGCGTTGCTCAGCAGCTCCTCGGTGTCCTGGTGCGTCTCCACATACTCCTTTGCGACGCCCACAAACTCCTGGATGTTCTCCATGCGGTCGCGCGCCTCGTCGGTGTTCTCAGCACGCAAGGCATCTACCAGGCCCGACTTGGCGGCGATCATCTCCACGATCTGGTCGACGTCGCCCTGGAAGGTCTGCGCCTCCTCGATGACCTGGAGAAAGTGAAGGATGGAGTTGCGGATGCGCGAGGTGGCGCCATAGTCGCCCAGCGCATACTCGCCGCACGCCTGCACGAACGTGCAGCCCCGCTCACGTGCGATCTGCGCGATGCGCTCCTGCGAGGTGGCGCCGATGCCGCGCGCGGGCTTGTTGATGACACGGCGGGCCGACACGTCGTCGGAGGGGTTCACGGCAAGCTTGAGGTAGGCCGTGAGGTCGCGGATCTCCATGCGGTCGAAGAAGCGCGTGCCGCCCACGATGGCATAGGGGATGCCGGCCTTCACCAGGCCGTCTTCGAGCACGCGCGACTGGGCGTTCGTGCGGTAGAAGAGAGCCACATCGGCATAGGAAGCCCCTTCGTCGCGCAAGGCCTTGATTTGTCCCGAGATGTAGTTCGCCTCGGCAATCTCGTCGCGGTTGAGGCAGATCTTGACCTTCTCGCCGTCGCCCGCCGCCGTGAACAAGCGCTTCTCCTTGCGCTCGGTGTTGTGGGCCACCACGGCGTTGGCCGCGTCGAGGATGTGGCCGGTCGAGCGGTAGTTCTGCTCAAGCTTTACCACGGCGGCCGTGGGGTAGTCCTTCTCGAAGTCGAGGATGTTGCGGATGTCGGCGCCGCGCCAGGAGTAGATGGACTGGTCGTCGTCGCCCACGACCATGAGGTTCTGGTACTTGGCGGCCAAGAGACGCGTGATGGCGTACTGGGCGCGGTTGGTGTCCTGGTACTCGTCGACGCTGATGTAGCGGAAGCGCTCCTGGTACTGCTCAAGCACGTCGGGGTTGTCGCGCAAAAGGCGGTAGGCGTTCACGAGCAGGTCGTCGAAGTCCATGGCGTTGGCGCGGGCAAGACGCTTCTGCAGCTCCGCGTACACGCTCGCGGCCACCTTCTCGGGCGGGGTCTTGGCATGGGCGGAGAAGTCGGCAGGGTCCTCCAGCTCATTTTTGGCCGAGGAGATCTGGGAGCGCACCTGGTTTATGGGGAAGCGCTTCTCGTCGATGTTGAGGTCCGCCATGATGGCCTTCACGAGGCGTTTGGAATCGTCGTCGTCGTAGATGGTGAACGAGTCGCCGTAGCCCAGGCGGGCGCAGTCGATGCGCAGCATGCGCACGCACATGGCGTGGAAGGTGCACACCCACATGCCGCGCATGGGGCGGCCCTCAAGCAAGCGCTCCAAGCGCTCCTTCATCTCGCGGGCCGCCTTGTTGGTGAACGTGATGGCAAGAACCTGCCAAGGCATGATGCCCAGGTCCTCCAGCATGTGGGCGAT
Source organism: uncultured Coriobacteriales bacterium (assembly GCA_934662525.1). Lineage (GTDB taxonomy): Bacteria > Actinomycetota > Coriobacteriia > Coriobacteriales > UMGS124 > UMGS124. The sequence continues at coordinate 2,613 of CAKUKJ010000256.1, forward strand.
GCGGTACGTCAGCACGCGCGTCTTGCCCGAGCCTGCACCCGCAAGCACCAGCAGCGGGCCCTCCACCTTGAGCACGGCGCTTTTCTGGGCAGGGTTGAGGGAGTCGATGTCTATCGTCATGAAACGCCTTCCAAACGTCGAGGACAGAGGCACGGCGGCCCAAGCGGCGCGCGCCCTGCCCGCATGAACGTCTTATATATGTAGGGGTTCCAAAGTCTAGCATCGCCCCAGCCGCCCGACCGCCGCTACTCCCCCATCCGCGCACGACGCATACACGCGCACCTTGTATCTCGGCGCGACCGGCGATAACGCTCGAAAGTTGTCTATGCGCTCCTCAAAGCGATAATCCTGCGAACATAAGCGCTCGTCGGTACGCCGTGCGCACGGGCCTCCTGCTCGAGGGCGATTTTTTGAGAGTGCGGCAAACGAACAGTCATGGACTCCATCCTCTCGCCATGCAACGGAGGCCGGCCACGTGTTACGACCCCCTCAACCTCATATCCCTCGGGCAATTCCCCCTTGTCGTAGGCGGCGCACCACTCGTCAATCATCGCGCCTGTGACGGGAATTCCGCCTTCCGAGACAGATATGACCTTCTGCTTGTCGCTCGTATCGATGACACTCATAACATTCCCCCGTTCTCTACATACTCCCTCTTGAATTTTCATTCCGAGTGCAACACCCTTGAGCAGTGAAAGGCCCACAGCGTCCCGTATGATGTCGCTTGCGACAGTAGACATCGAGGCGGAGGGCGCTCCGTGGGAGAGGTCGCGGGGGCGCTGGGCCACAGCAAGTCGACCGTCTCTCGGTAGCTTCGCCGCAACTCCTGCCGGGCCGGCTCTCAGGGCGATTCCTACCGCGCCTCGGCCGCGCAGCGCCGCTGCGCCGCCCGCGGGGCGCGCTGCGTGAGGCGCAGGAGGCTCCCCCGACCCCGCGCTGCGCGGACTCGTCCGGCGCAAGATTGCCGAGGACCGCCGGTCGGCTGAGCAGGTGGCCGGCAGGGTCGCGCTCGAGGCGCCGGGCGCGCGGGCACCGGCCTCGACCATCTACCGGGCGGTGAACGCCCGCGAGCTCGACACGCCCGATCTGCGCCGCACCGCCCGGGGCCTGCGCGGCCGGCTGCGCCATCGGGGAAAGCCCAGGCACAGGGCGGGCGGCCCGGAGGAGCGGCGCGGCAAGGTCCCCGGCATGCACCCCATATCCGAGAGGCCCGCCGAGGCGGAGGCGCGCACGCGCCTGGGCGACTGGGAGGCCGACACAGTGGTCGGCAAGGGGGCCGGGGCGTGCCTCGTCACGCTCGTGGACCGCTCGAGCGGCTACCTCGCGGGCGGCAGGGCGGAGGCCCACACGGCGGCGTGCGTGCGCGACGTCGAGGTCGCCGCCCCGTCGGGCCAGCCGGCCCTCACCGTGACCCCCGACAGGGGCAAGGAGTTCGCGGCGTTCGCCGAGGTGGAGGCGGCCACCGGGGCGCGGTTCTTCTTCGCCCTGCCCCACCACCCCTGGCAGAGGGGCACCAACGAGAACACCAACGGGCTCCTCCGCGAGTACTTCCCGAAGGGCACGGACTTCGGGGACGTGGCCGACGGGGAGGTCCGCAGGGCGTACGATGCCATCAACCTCAGGCCCCGCAAGCGCCTGGGTTGCAGGACGCCCTTCGAGGCCCACGACTCGAGGGTGT